>CAZWIU010000009.1:0-65616 GCA_964634105.1 uncultured Bacteroidales bacterium
GTTCGCTGAAGATTAAGTACGATGTTGAAGTAGGAGTGTAATTTAACGTGCCCTCGATAGAACCTGATTATTTTATTGAATCCTTTGGACACGTTGGCTTCCTCGGGCTTGTAAACCCGGTTCTGCGTCAGTTATTCTGTTACGCTAAAGTAACTTAGCACTGCGAGGGACATCAATTATGGGAATGTTTAATTGTTAAATCATTGCTGTCCGGGTAAAACGAATGGATAATCCTAACGTATGGTTATAGCAAGAGTTATTAGCATTTTTGATTTAGTGGGTTTAAACAATTAAAATTAGAATTTATGCCACAAGGACACTACGACACAATGGTTTCACAAATATGCAACAGGCTAAATATAAACTTCTTAGTGTTTTCTTTGAGCCTTGGTGATTTAGTGGCATATAAATTTTTTAACTTTTACCGGACAACAGTGATTGTTAAATCGTGAAATTGTTCTTTCCTGCCTAGCAACGTCGACAGGCAGGATTTAATCGTGTGCCTGATAGTTTTCAGTTACACAGTTAAACAATTAACCAGTTACACCCACCTCCTCCCGCTTTAGGCGAGATTTGTCGGGCAAGCAGTTCAACATAAACGGGATGGTTAACACCCCTGTATTCCTGAACTTTTTAAAATATATATTGTTTACTTTATAAACTTGAAAACATGGCATTTACTCTTAGCATAGGTGATAAAGCTCCCGATTTCGAGCTTATTGCCACCGACAATAATAAATACTCATTATCCGATTTTGATGGATCGGAAGTATTGGTTATTTTTTTTACGTGTAATCATTGTCCGTATGTGCTAGGCTCGGATGAAGTTACCCGTCAGACAGCCCTGAAGTTTCAGGATAATGGGGTCCGGTTTGTGGCCATCAATTCAAATAGTGCGAATACATACCCGGAGGACGATTTTGCACATATGGTACAACGAATGCAGGAGAAAAAGTTTCCATGGGTATATTTATATGATGAAACTCAGGAAGTTGCTTTAAAATATGGTGCGCTGAGGACTCCCCATTTCTTTATTTTCGACCGTATGCGAAGATTAGTATATACGGGAAGGGGAGTTGATAATCCGCGCGATACATCGAAAATGACAGTAAACGATCTCGACAGGACCCTTACAGAAATATCGGAAGGCAAAAAAATCAGCATCAACATGACTAATCCTATAGGATGCAATGTTAAATGGGAGGGTAAAGATGCCCACTGGATGCCGGCGGATGCATGCGATCTCGTATAGTACGTTTACTATTCTGAATGCAGATAGCAGGCTTCGTGATATCTAAGCTGAATTTTTTCAATCATTTCCCAGTATTATTGTATCAGATACTGTCGTTAGAAAAAAATTATTAACAAGTATATATAGCTTGCAGTTGAAGGTCTTTATTAACCCAGGCACGGCCATTCGATGGTTGGAACTTTCCTGAAAATTTCAGGAAACTCAGAATTCCTGCGCTATTCAGAGTAACAAATTTAACTCTCCCTTCGTTAAAGCTCTTAAATAGACCAGTATAAACTGTTTTTTGCCAATAATATTGAACTTGTAATTAGAACTATTTGTAAAAGCGTTGTTAAATATAAATTTTGTTTTCGATAATTTAGGTTGTAATTTGAATCTGTAAAATACTTGCACTATGAGATCTTCAATTATTCTTATAATCATTGCCAGCATGCTTACGTTGAGCAGTTGCAATTATTTCAAGAAGCATCGGTTATTCTCAAAAGATGTCGATACTGTTCTTGATATGACCATTCAGGAACCAGCTCCGCTGGTTACTGACACTATGCCTGTGATAACAGAACCAATAGTACAGGAACCTGTTAACCAACCTGTTAATGGCAGATATTTTATGATCGTAGGGAGTTTTCAAAATAGAAACCTTGCCGATCTCTATTCCGATAAGATTTCAAAAATGGGTTATCAATCGCAGGTGCTCGAAGCTTCCAATGGATTCTACAGGGTGACAGCTAAATCCTATACTAATTTCAGGCAGGGTGTAAATGAAATTGATGATTTCAGGTCTTCTGTTACGGAAAATGCTTGGTTACATGTACAACGATAATCTCATAGGAAAAATAGATATGGATAAAAAGGGAGGCCTGAATAACCTCCCTTTTCTGTTATTATAGCTTTTGCTTAGTTATTTCCGGTCATGATAAAGAGCGGCTGGAATTCAAAACTCTTATAATGTGGGCGCAAACGTTCAGCATTGTAATGCCTTTTAACATCAACCTTTTTATTTGTACTGGTCACAACATCGATAGGAGCATTGTCGTAACGACCGTTGCGTAATACCACCAGCCGCCCATGTATGCCTTTCAGGATGAGGTCGAGGGCCAGGTTACCATAAGCCATAGGCACAATAGAATCAATTGCATCGGGATCGCCTCCCCGCACGAGATATCCCAGCTGCTGATTGATCACATTTACCCGCTGTCCGTTGTTGTATTTTGGAGATAATTCTTTAATCTTCTCCGAGATCATATCTCCAATACCACCAAGTTTTGCATGTCCATAGGCATCTTTTTCCGTAGAACGATATGTCATATCGGTATCACCTGAGAACATAGCACCTTCCGAAGCAAGAACAACGGAGTACCGGCTGGGATTTTTATTTCTGTCTTCAACAAGGAGGGAGGTAAGTCTTTCGATATCAAATTTATATTCCGGAATCACACAACGGTTGGCAGCTCCGGCCATGGTCGGAAGCATGGCGGTAAAACCTGCATACCGGCCGAATACTTCAAGCACCAGGATACGTTCGTGCGATCCTGCAGAGGTACGCAGGGTATTGCACATATGAATTGTCCGCGTAACGCAGGTGCTGAATCCGATACAGTAGTCGGTTCCGGGAACATCGTTATCCATGGTTTTTGGAATAGCTACAACTTTAACACCTTCCGAAAACAAGCGGACCGAGTAACTTAATGTGTCATCACCACCTATTGGAATGAGATAATCGATCCCCAGGTAGTCCAGGTTTTTGATTATTTCCGGGGTGAGATCGTTCATCTCGGCAGTATACTTGTCTTTATACTGGGGTGGAACACTCGCCAGAGGTACGTGACTTGGGCGGCTTCTGGAAGTATGAAGAAAAGTGCCTCCTGTTCGTCCGGCCTTATTAACAATCTCTTCGGTAAGTACGATATATTTATCGCTGTTATCGGCTTTTTTATCGCGAACAAATTCCAGTATTCCAGCCCATCCCCTTCGTAATCCGAGAACCTGATAACCTTCGCGTATAGCCCGGATGGTAATTGCCCTGATTGCAGGATTGAGTCCAGGAACATCGCCGCCGCCTGTAAGTATAGCAATAGTGCCTTTTATCTTATTAATATTGACCATAATGGCCACTTTTTAATTGGGATTGAGACTTAAAATTAAGGAAATTTTTGTATTCCTTACGATTACAAGCAATGTATTCTAAAAAGGAAAAAAAACAGGGCAAAAGCCCTGTTCTCACCATTCAAGTATTTTATAGAAGTCGTATTCTTCAGGGGTTGAAATGAACTTTTTCGCTTCTTTATAGTCTGCCTTTGTAATATAATGCAGGTTATTATGGAACACCAGTTGGGCTCTTTCTGAATTGATATTTATGAGTCGGGGTTTAACTTTTCCGTTTTCATCTTCAACATCTTTCAGGTAGAGTGGCGATATATTCCCGGCAGGATCAGCTGTTACCATACAGCCAGAAATACCTTCCTGGAATAATTTCATAATACCTGTACCCAATAAGGTTGCATACGCCAGGTCAAATGCAATCGGCCTGCAGCACCGTAGTTCATAACCCAACTCATTGGGTCGGCTCTTGATATTCAATCCCAGTTTTTTAAGCTTACGCTGCACAAGCATGTTAAAGATATGCGACTTACTTACGTTTCCCAGCTCGGGGTGCCCATGATCGTCGTATGTAAAGTTGATACCGGTCCCCTCTATTTCCTCATCGCTCATAAAATGAAAAACGCCTTCGCTTACAATAGCTACCCCATAATTAATACCCAGCATTTTACGCTTGATCATCGATGAAATAATGAGCCGGGTTATCTTATCGAATGTAACCTTCGATTTATTAAACATTTCAGGAATGATAATCATAGGCATATGACATGCAGTTCCAATACCAAATGCCAGATGACCTGCTTCACGTCCCATAGCGGAAATGATGAACCAGTTACCACTGGTACGGGCATCCTCATAGATGGTAGTAGCCAGCCGTACGCCTTCCTCTTTCGCCGATTGATAACCAAATGTGGGGCTGCCTTCCGGAAGGGGCAGATCGTTATCAATCGTTTTTGGTACATGGATATTTGATACTTTAACATTATTCTTGGCAAGGAATTTTGCCAGGCGGTTTGCTGTTGAGGCAGTATCATCGCCTCCGATAGTAACTAGAAGTTTTATGTTATTCTCTGTGAAAAAAGTGGTTGTAAATTCGCTGTCCTTTGGTTTATATCGGCTCATCTTCAGCGCTGATCCACCACGCGAAAAAATAGTGTCAGCAAAATTAAAATCCAGTTCCTCAAATTTTGGTTCATCTGTAAACAGAGTCTTATATCCTTCCTGAATACCCAGAACGGTATATCCGGCGTTTAAAAAAACTTTGGTAACCGAACCAATAACCGTATTAATACCTGGTGCGGGGCCACCTGCGCACAGAATCGCGATTGCATCTTTTTTCATAATTATATAAAATTAAACTGAATAGGTATTATATTTTTTTATTTGCGCCGCAAATATGAGAATATATTTTCAATTCTGGTGGTTGCATTTGGCAAATAATTGATTGTCATCAGTGGCAAAACCTCAATAATATCAGATTTACAAAGCATTTGTCAACAACCAATTAGTTCGGAATTATAATTCGATGGTTTGCTGACGGTTTGGACCAACAGACACAATGCAGATGGGAACGCGAAGTTCTTTCTCAAGGTAATTAATATAGGCAATAAATGAACCCGGAAGATCAGAGCGTTCCTTAACAGATGAGAGATCTTCAGTCCAACCATCGAATTCTTTATATATTGGTTCCCGGACAATTGAAAGATCATACGGGAGAAAATCTATTGCTCCCTGATCTGTTTTGTATCCTGTACATACCTTAATTTTGGAAAAACCAGAAAGAACATCCGATTTCATCATGATGAGTTTGGTAACGCCATTCAGCATTACGGCATATTTCAGTGCCGGAAGATCAAGCCAGCCACAGCGTCTCGGTCTGCCAGTTGTTGCCCCGTATTCATGACCTATTTCGCGTAGTTTCTCACCGGTTGAATCGTTCAGTTCGGTCGGGAAAGGGCCGCCACCAACCCGTGTGCAGTAAGCTTTAAAAATACCAAATACCTCACCAATATGGTTTGGAGGAATTCCCAGACCAGTACAGGCACCTGCGCAGATTGTATTTGATGAGGTGACATATGGATACGAACCGAAATCGATATCAAGCAGGGTCCCCTGAGCGCCTTCGGCAAGTACTGTTTTTCCTTCACTCAGGGCTGAGTTAATATAAATTTCACTATCAATAAGGGTAAATTCCTTTATAATTTCTATTCCTTCAAACCATCCTTTTTCATACTCGCTAAGAGAATAATCAAAGTCATATAAAGCCAGAAGTTGTTTATGTTTTGCCGTAAGGGCGTCATATTTTTCTTTGAACCCCGGAGAAATAATATCTCCGATCCTGAGACCGTTTCTTCCGGTTTTATCCATATAGGTAGGCCCGATACCTTTCAGGGTTGATCCTATTTTTGTATTTCCTTTTGCTTTTTCTGTCGCTGCATCAAGAATTCGGTGCGAGGGCAGGATCAGGTGTGCTTTCTTGGAGATTAACAATTTTTTATGGATATCTTTAACCAGTGCACGAAGGGAGTCGATTTCTTTGTGAAAAATAATCGGGTCAATTACCACACCATTCCCGATAATATTTACCTGGTTCTCGTGAAAAATGCCGGAAGGAATTGTATGAAGTACATGACGGATATTCGTGAATTCGAGTGAATGACCTGCATTTGGTCCTCCCTGAAAACGACTGACAATATCATACCTTGGTGTTAAAACATCCACTACTTTTCCTTTTCCTTCGTCGCCCCATTGGAGGCCTAAGAGAACATCTGCTTTCATGCCAAAAAAATACAACGGTTGGGTTAACAAAAAAATGCGTGCCAAGGTACGAATTATTTCACCAATAGCTCACTAAAAAATTATGGTTGAAAGCAAAAATATCAAACAAAATTACCGTTTGGAGTTCTGACGGTTAATTTTCTTTCCATAGATATAAAGAGAGTGGTGCGAAGGATTGAATCCATTCAGCTCACATGCTGTCTGAATGATATCAAGCATCCTCGGATCGCAGAATTCAATAACCTCCCCTGTATCGATATCGATCAGGTGATCATGCTGCATACACTGGTATGCTTTTTCAAATTGAGCCAGGTTTTTACCAAACTGATGTTTCGTTACCAGATTACAATCCAGCAATAACTCTATTGTGTTATATAATGTTGCCCGACTAACCCTGTATTTCTTGTTTTTCATATAGATATAAAGGGTCTCAATGTCG
Source organism: uncultured Bacteroidales bacterium (assembly GCA_964634105.1). GTDB lineage: Bacteria > Bacteroidota > Bacteroidia > Bacteroidales > UBA10428 > UBA10428. Next base: position 6,570 of record CAZWIU010000009.1, read on the forward strand.
AAATGGCCTTCACGGGCATATATTTCGTCAAGAATAGCATAACGCTCAGGGGTCTTCCTATGTCCCTTTTTCTCTAAATAATCTGTAAAGATTTTTTTTACAGTCTCCCGTACCTCGTGTGAAACCATATTTAGTCTTATTATAAATAAGAACGAATATAGTGTATTTTTTGTTCGTTTGAATTGGGAAAAAATAGATTATACGACCAGGTTTTCTAACCGGCGCACGCTTTCAACGCCTTTTATTTTTCCAATATTCATGATCAGAAGATTCAGGTCCTTGGTATTATGAACATAAAGTTCCATGGTACCGTCCCAGATTCCATCGTGACTTTCGAGATTGATATTCCGGATATTGACGTTCAGTTGTTTTGTGATAGTGGTGGTTATATCGTTATAGATTCCAAACCGGTCGGTACCCGAAATGGCTATTTTTACCAGAAATGAATAGTATTTATGAGTTGTCCATTGAACCTTCACAATCCGGTTACCGTGACCTGATGAGATTTTTATTGCATCGCGGCAATTTGCTTTATGGATAACGATCTGATCGAGCTCGTCCTTGATACCGATAACATCATCACCGGGAATAGGATTACAGCAATGGGCAATAATATAATCGGTATCAGAACCATCCACATTTTCCCTCAGAAAGAACGGGCCCATAAGACTTTTATCCTTTCCGTTCAGATCTTTTTCAGGGCGTCTTCCTTTGGAACCAAACTGCAAACTCCAGTATCGGATCCACTTATTCTTGGTGTTCTTTTTAAGGATTTTTTTCAGATCGTCGAGCTGGATGATGCCGATGCCTATTTTACTGTATAGTTCATCTTTGGAAGTGACCATATAGTTGGGCAGGAGTTTGCGGAAGATCCTGTTGCTGGGTTTCAGTTTTAACTCTTCGAGTTTGGCCTCGAGTATTTTCTTGCCCTTTTCGATCCGGTTCTTAGTCTCCGACTTTAACGATGCTTTAATAGCCGTTTTAGCCTTGGCCGTATGTACCTTTTGCAGCCATTCGATACGCGACTGTGGTTTTTCCGATGTAATGATCTCCACCTGGTCGCCGCTTTTCAATTGATGGTTGAGCGGCACAAGCTTATGATTTACTTTTGCCCCGATAGCCTTATGACCAATCTGCGAATGGATCTCATAAGCGAAATCGAGGGCGATTGATTCATTTGGCATCGATTTAATATCACCCTTGGGAGTAAAAATGAAAATCTCGGATGAGAAAAGATTTAATTTCAGATCGTCAAGAAATTCGAGGGCATCGGAGCTTGGATCTTCAAGTAATTCCGTAAGGTGTTTGATCCATTTATCGAGTTCGGCTTCGTACGATGATTTTTCATCTTTATATTTCCAATGGGCAGCAAAACCTTTTTCTGCTATTTCATCCATCCGGCGCGACCGGATCTGTACTTCAACCCAGTGGCCTTTTGGTCCCATTACGGTTGCATGGAGGGCTTCGTAACCATTTGCCTTGGGTGTGCTCACCCAGTCGCGGATGCGCTCTGGTTTGGGCATATAAATATCAGTAATGAGAGAATAGATATTCCAGCATTGAGTCTTTTCGGGAACATCTTCAATCGGATCAAAGACAATGCGTATTGCCATCAGGTCATAAATCTCTTCGAAAGGCACGTTCTTTTTCTGCATTTTTTGCCAGATGGAGTAAATCGATTTTTGTCGTGCTGTGATCTCGAAATTTAAACCAAAGTTCTTAAGGCGGGTTTCAATCGGATTTTTAAATTCTTCAAGAAAAACCTGCTGCGATGTTTCATTCTTCTTCAGCTTTGTTTCCAGCTCCTCAAAAACCTTTGGATACAAATACTTCAGGCTGAGATCTTCGAGTTCTGTCTTGATGGCATATAACCCAAGACGGTGGGCAAGCGGTGCAAACAGGTAAATAGTCTCACTGGCAATCTTCATTTGCTTGTGAATCGGAAGGCTATTCAACGTTCGCATATTATGCAGGCGGTCGGCAATTTTAATGAGGATCACCCGAATATCGTCTGAAAGGGTGAGTAATATTTTCCTGAAATTTTCAGCCTGGCGGGAGGTATTGGCATCAAAAACGCCTGATATTTTTGTTAACCCGTCAATGATAGAGGCTATTTTGGGGCCAAAGATCCTTTCTATATCTTCAAGCGTATAATCGGTATCTTCAACAACGTCGTGAAGAAGGGCGCAAATAACAGATTTGGTACCTAGTCCGATCTCCTGATTTACAATACGGGCAACAGAAAGCGGGTGCAATATAAATAACTCGCCCGATTTACGCCGCATTCCTTTATGTGCATCGAATGAAATTTTAAAAGCCTTTCTTATCAGCGCCTTGTCCCCTTTTTTATCGCAACGGATGCAAGTTGCCAACAGTTGGTTAAATTCCCGCTGAATCTCAATCTCTTCTGCTGTAAGGACGACATTCATGGATGAAAAAATTATATGTATCTCTGAAATTACTGATCAAAGTTACAATAATTCAAGTAAAATAGCGCCGGAATCTTTCAAACCTATTGCCTCACTACAGACACACTGCCTGTTAATACTGACTTTTTCCCGGTTTCGTCCTTATACTCCAGCTGATAACGGTATACACCCTCGGGAACTGTTACTCCGTTTTCATATTTTCCATCCCAGCGGGGACTGTATGGATCTTTCGATTCAAATACCTTTGTCCCTGCACGATTGAATATCTTAAAATCGAAATACGATGGAATAAAATCCATGGCAGGGCCGAAAGTGGCAAAACCATCGAGTCCGGGCACAAACGCATTATATTCAAAACGGATATTCATAGGCAGTATGATACAATATGAATTGGAGGAGCTCGATGCAAGTGTTTCGGAATGAACATCCCCCGGATTTTCGTGAGCAGTGATCCTGTAACACACTTCACTGCTGATTTGCTGACCGGCCATATCGGTCAATGAATTATCCGTAAACTCTGTTGATTGTGTTTGTCCAATCAACTCAAAGGGTTCGTCTGATAGACTTCTTTCAATATCATATTGTGATACCCCGGCACTCCACTCATAGTATGGAGTCCAGTCGAGATTCACGGCATTGCCAGCCATCCGGGCTGTGAGACATATTGTTCCGGCAATATTTTCAGAACCAACAATCATTTCATGGCAGTAATTGACAGCTTTAAGTATGTAATAATATGGTCCTGCTGAAGCATCTGCAAGCTCATCCGAATATTCAATATAGTCCCCTGAGGTATAGAACGAATCTCTTTTAACATACTCGCCGGTAGGGTCTTCCGACCGGAATAGTACATACCTGGTAAGCTCTGAGAGTGAGTCGATAGTAAAGTGAACAAAAGGATGATTGCCCTCGGCCACAGTTCCATAGTCGGCATGAATATATTCGGGATAATAAGCATGAATAGTTGAAAACCGGACTCCGTTCGAAGTTACAGTATCGGCAGGAGTTGAGCTGTTCTTTCGGGAAAGAATATAAAACATATATTGATTATTTGCCTGTAATCCGGTTATAACGGTGCTTGTAACATTTCCCGGCAAGGTAGAAACAAAAGTATAATTTCCATTGCTATTCGATCCATGCACTTCGTATTCAAGCGTATTCCCGCGCCAGGCATTATAATCATTCCATTGGAGCGATAAACTGGCTAAACAGGAATCATATTCAGCCGTCAGGCAGATTGTACTATCAGGAGGGTAAGACTGATTTATAGGTTCATCTTCATTGTTGTATGCTCCTACTGTGAATCCAACCGGAGTGCCGGTTACCTCACCAATGTAATCCGTCCAATGGTATTCCGGCGCTCCGCTATGAGGTGTACTGCTCGATTCGATGGGCACACCCGATGGGACGGGATTATTCCCGGTAAACATCCAGCGGCTGATCTTGTAATGCGTAACATCGGGATGGTCTGTCCCAGTGTAATAAATATGTACGTTATTTGTTTCGGGATCGACTAAAAGACGCACAATTTCAGGATTGTTATAGGGCTGTCCTTCTATATACCCGATCGGTAGAAGAAAACCAACGATTACAGGGATAATGCGAAATTTTCTATTCACTTTTAATAATTCTGTTTTTTGCTTGTTTGTAAGTAGTAATGATATCCTCTATAATTTCAGCAGCCGATTGATTTTTATTGATGAGCGAAGCCACCTGACCGATCTCGAGTTCCCCCTCTTCCAGGTCGCCTTCGAATATTCCTTTCCGGCTTCTGCCTTCGCCCAGGATATGGAGCAATTCGCTGCGTGATGCCCCGGATTCTTCAGCATCTGTAATCCTGTTAAAGAAAGTATTCCTGATCATCCTTACAGGAATTAACTTTTTTAAGATTAAACGTGTGTCGCCTTCATTTATTTCAAATATCTTGTTTTTAAAATTCTCATGGGCCGATGATTCCTTGCAGGCAGCAAAGCGGCTGCCGATTTGTATAGCATCGGCTCCGAGGGCCATTGCAGCAACCAGTGATTCTCCGCCAAACATACCCCCTGCGGCAATAAGAGGAATATCTGTTACGCAGCGTACCGAAGGAATCAACACGAATGAGGTTGTTTCTTCCCGACCATTATGCCCGCCAGCTTCAAAACCTTCAGCCACAATTGCATCGACTCCTGCTTCAACAGCTTTGGTGGCGTATAATGTACTTGAGACCACATGGGTAACAGCGCAACCGTTTTTTTTAAGAAGGGACGTCCATTTCTGAGGATGCCCTGCCGAGGTAAACACGATATGAATACCATGTTTTAAAACGAGATTTATCTTTTTGTCAATATCGGGACCCATAAGCGGGATATTCACTCCGAAAGGTTTATTCGTATTCTTTGCTGCTTTCAATAAGTGCTCATCAAGTATTTCAGGGCTCATACTTCCGGCGCCAATTAACCCAAGTCCTCCTGCATTGCTCACGGCAGCAGCAAGTTTCCAACCGCTGCACCATATCATACCGGCCTGTATTACCGGATATTCAATATTGAACAGCTTGCATATTCGATTATTCCGGAACATAGGATGATGTTTATATAAATATAAAGATAGGCATTCAGTCCGTGCATATTGCAGGCGATTATTAAAAGTTGATTATTTTTTCAGATTAACCCCGGTAGTTTACAGATCAACCCTAAATTTGCACAATCTGTTAATAAGGGCAAATTATTAATACATGAAGAAAAAAATCGTGGCTTGTGTTTTAGTTTTAACTAAAAACCGGCAATGATCAAATTAGTTAGAATATGAAGAGAAGCCAGATATTGGAACGAATACTCCGTTGGAAAGAATCGCATATAACCCCCCGGAACTTTATTTATCTGTTAAGTTTTATAATTGGTATTTTAAGTGGCCTGGCAGCCGTATTTTTAAAGAATGTTGCTGTATTCACACAATATCTCATACTCAATAATTTTCCAAAAGACAAAATAAATTACCTGTATTTGTTTTTACCGCTGGTAGGAATAACCCTTACAGTGATCTTTGTACGATACGTTGTGAAGGATGATATCAGCCATGGCATTAGCAAGGTTTTGCATGCCATTTCGCGGCAACGGGGGATGCTGAAACCTCATAATAATTACTCTTCGGTTGTTGCCAGTATCCTTACGGTGGGTTTTGGAGGTTCTGTCGGACTTGAGGCTCCTATCGTATTAACAGGCTCATCGCTAGCCTCGAGCCTTGGCCGGATATTCCGTGTTAATTACAAGACATCCATCATTTTGCTTGGATGTGGCGCTGCCGGTGCTATTTCAGGGATTTTTAAAGCCCCGATAGCAGCCGTGATTTTTGCACTGGAGGTGCTTATGCTTGATCTTACACTGTGGTCAATAATACCTTTATTAATAAGTGCTGTTACGGCATTAACGATCTCTTACTTTTTCCTGGGTAAAGCTGAAATCTTTTCCTTTAATATGACAGGGACATTTGTGTTAACAAGGATACCCTTATATATTATATTGGGAATATTTTGCGGATTGGTAGCTTTCTATTTTACAAAAGGTACATTGTTTATCGAATCGTTATTCGAAAGGATTAAAAAGCCATTTGTCAGGTCCGTTACCGGTGGGCTTATCCTCGGTATATTAATTTTACTGCTTCCTCCGCTATTTGGTGAAGGCTACAAAACCCTCGATGCTCTTCTTAGCGGAAATCCGGCCGAAATAACTTACGGAAGCCTGTTTTACGGATTGCAGGATAATATCTGGATGTTTGGCCTTTTCCTCTTGTTAATATTGATTTTTAAAGTGGCTGCAACATCGATCACTAATGGCGCCGGTGGGATCGGAGGAATTTTTGCCCCAACGTTATTTATGGGTGGTATTTCAGGGTATTTTATCGCCAGAGTGATTAACAGTACGGGAATTGCTGATGTTTCGGAACGGAATTTTTCCCTGGTCGGAATGGCCGGTATGATGGCTTCTGTAATGCATGCACCACTCACGGCAATATTCCTTATTGCCGAAATTACCGGCGGATATGGGTTGTTGCTTCCTCTGATCTTAACATCAACTATTGCCTATATCACTGTAATCTATTTTGAGCCGCATTCTATTTATACTATTCGTTTAGCCCAACGGGGTGAATTGATCACACATCATAAAGATAAAGCGGTACTTACCCTGATTGACCTGCTCAAGGTGGTCGAAAACGATTTTGTAACGCTCTCTGCCCATGATAAACTGGGCGACCTGGTAAATGCCATAGCCCGGTCAAAAAGGAATTTTTTCCCGGTGCTGAAGGATGATATGCTTATTGGTATTGTGCTGCTGGATGATATCAGGCACATCATGTTCAATACCGATATGTATAATACAGTGTATGTACGCGACCTGATGATGCTGCCGCCAACTCATATATCGCCGGGAGAGCCCATGGACGAGGTAATGAAAAAGTTTGATGAAACAGGAAGCTGGAATCTTCCTGTAATAAAAAACGGAAAGTATATCGGTTTTATATCAAAATCGAAATTATTCTCGGTATATCGGAAATTATTAATCGATATTTCAGCGGAGGAATAGTGATAACAGCCAGAAAGAAACAGAAGCGCAGCCCCGTTTATCATCAGCATTAAAAGCCGGTTATCCCGGCTATTGTTCCCAGAATTGCTGATATACCTATTACCCATAAGAAAAAAACCAGGACCGACGCACTGCCGATAACAATGCCGATGATGCACAAAATGCGGCCTGCATTCAAGCTGCCATAACCGACGTATGCGTCCGGATCTTTATCGTACATATTTTTTGCGTCTTTTGAAATGGCAAGGCCGATTATTCCCAATACCAGGCCCAGCATACCACATCCTAATACCAATGATAGAATTCCTAGCACAAGTGTCGGACCTGAATTCGGTAGCATCTTTTTCTGTGTTGGCTGGGGATTAATTACTTCCATTGTCTGCTGTTTTATGTATAGTATACTTCTGTAAAAGCCACAAACCCGCTTAACAGCAGGTTTATGGCATAGGTTTATTGGTTGATATAAAATTTCATGTTGAATTATTTACCGGAAAATGGAGGATATTTATCCGTCATAAATCCCATATAAATCTGCACTCTTGTACCCCAACGGATAGTACCGGTGACAAATGAATGAAATGAAGCTGGATATTTTCCCGTGAAAAGCACGGCCCAGAATGCAAGAAATATAAGTACTCCTGCAGCTATTCCTCGGAAGAACAGAATAAATCCATGCGGAATAAGCACATAGATGTAACCAAATAAAATCCTGACAATAAGCAGCAGCCTGCTTAGTTTATCAGGGTTAGGGATATCGATTTCTGTGTTGGCATCCTGGGCTTTAAGGCCAAAAGCGGGATACCCGTCGGAAAGATTCATAAGCCGGGCATTCACACGCAGATTCCAACGCAGCATACCGAGATGAAAATTGAAAATGTTCTGTGGGTAACGTCCCATTATCAGTACTGCAAAAAAAGCAACGATTTTAAGGATCATCGCCCAGATACTAACAAAGAAAAGCAGAAAACCATGAGGAATTCCGATGTAGAGCCAGCCGAAAAACAACCGAAGTAGTAGATCGAGCCTTGAATAGCTGTCCTGGTGTTTAATTTCTAATTTCATGTTTAAAAAGATGTTAGGTTGATAGATGAGAAATTATTTCATAGAATTAAAATTTAATGCATAAAGGGTAATAAACAAGGTTGCAGTCATGAATAGCGGTATACTCATCAAAAGAGCAAATAAGTTGTAACCAATGACGAGGCTTGGTATAATAATCTGTATTACTTTGGCAGCCGTAAAAAGATAAAAACCTGTTTTTTTCAGATTCCACATCATAAAAACACCAGCAAGCGCAACTATTGAACACAACAGGAAGAGTGCAGCCAGTAGCGGCAGTCGTTCTATTGCTTTCATTACAGCATTGAGCATGCTTTCTACGAAAGCAACCGATGCAGGGTTATCCATTCTTGCCTGCTCAATACCAAATGCTACTTCCTCCTCTGCCATTTTATAAAAGGGAGCGCCTACAGTACTCAAGGTAAGAGCCGAAATGCTATTGACAAGGCTTATCCCAAGGCCGACAAAACTAATAATACAAATGATGGTCAGAAAAAGAGGACGGTGTTGAACTGAAGTATTGTTATCCATGATTTAAAAGTTTGGTTGGAATGTATGAAAGTTAGAAAAAAAAATGATAATTCCGAACATTAATTATTTACCTGAAATATAGAGATATACGTAATATTAAATAGACTTTATTAACATATGTTTAGTAAATAGACAATGTTTTAAATGATATTGAACCGATGTTTAATTTGATAGATTTGCGATAAAAAGTAATTTTGTTCAACCTGAAAAATTTAATCTATTTAACAGAATGAATCGAGATACAGCAATTTTTGACCTTATCAAGAAGGAAAATGAGCGTCAGTTACATGGTATTGAATTGATAGCTTCCGAAAACTTTGTTAGCGACCAGGTGTTGCAGGCCATGGGGTCATGCCTTACCAATAAATATGCCGAAGGACTTCCTGGAAAGAGGTACTATGGAGGTTGCCAGGTTGTGGATGAAGTTGAGACCCTGGCTATCGAAAGAGTTAAAAAACTATTCGGTGCCTGCTGGGCAAACGTTCAACCGCATTCAGGGGCCCAGGCTAATGCTTCTGTGATGCTTGCTGTTCTTGATCCGGGTGATACCTTCCTGGGGCTTGACTTATCGCATGGTGGCCACCTTACTCACGGATCGCCTGTTAATTATTCCGGACTTTTATATAAACCTGTTGCATATAAACTCAATGAAAAGAATGGACGGGTCGATTATGATATGATGGAAGCCCTTGCAAAGAAAGAAAAACCCAGGATGATTGTCGCCGGTGCCTCAGCCTATTCGCGCGACTGGGACTATGCCCGCATGCGTGCGATTGCCGATAGTGTTGGTGCCGTCCTGATGGCTGACATTGCACATCCTGCAGGCCTCATAGCTACCAAACTCCTGAATAATCCTTTTCCTCATTGTCATATCGTTACCACAACCACTCATAAAACATTAAGGGGTCCGCGCGGGGGGTTGATCATGGTGGCAGAAGATTTTGAAAACTGGTGGGGCAGGAAAACCCCAAAGGGTGAAACCAGAACTATAACCCAATTGCTTGATGCAGCTGTATTTCCCGGAATACAAGGTGGACCGCTGGAACATGTAATAGCTGGTAAAGCCGTCGCTTTTGGCGAAGCTCTTACCGATAGTTATAAAGAATATATGAAGCAGGTAAAACTAAACGCCTCCAAAATGGCTGAGCGTTTTATAAACAAAGGATACCATGTTGTTTCAGACGGAACCGATAACCATTCTATGCTTATTGACCTGCGAACAAAAGTTCCGGATGTTACCGGCAAACAGGTTGAAAATACGCTTGTTCTTGCCGATATTACGGTGAATAAAAATATGGTTCCTTTCGATAGTCGTTCTCCTTTCCAGACTTCAGGCATCAGGGTTGGTACTCCTGCTATTACAACGCGAGGCGTAAAGGAAGATGTGATTGTGCAGATTGTCGATCTGATGGACGAGGTGATCACCCAAATCGAAAACCAATCGGTTATCGCCAAAGTCAGGAAGCAGGTTAACGAGATGATGAAGAGCTATCCGCTTTTTGCCTATTAACATTAAATGAATGTCCGTTTTGATACCTAATTACCAGGAATACACACCCCTAAATCTCCTCTCAGGAGGGGACTTACTACCCGCAAATCCTTCCCCCTCTTGAAGAGGGTAATTGCATAGATAAAGGCAGGGAATCGATATAATTCCTCTTTTTTTACTCACCCCACCTTGTATTTTGATAATGCCGGGTTTGTTTAACCCCTCTCTCGTGACCTTGCTCCGCCATAGCGGCTTCGCGAAGGCGAGGAAGAGGGGTGCGAAGCGGGGTGAGTATAGATGTGCTTTTATACTTCTGCCACTTTCCAGGCAATTACCCTTGAAGAGGGGGACAAAAGGCGTGTGTTGTTTTATTAATTACAGATTGTTTCATGGCACCATTGCGGATAATCATATAACATTATTTGTGCACAACATACAGCAAGTTTCTGAAGGTTGATCTTCAGGGCTAATATTCCTTGCTTCCTGTCCGCCGCTTCGGTTTCGTGTCGCTTCGCCGGAACGCCCACGTATAGGCGATGCAGGTGGAGACATGTAATGCAGGTCTGTTGATACCAAATTCGCTGCCTGCCGTCTGGCAGTTCGATCGAAAAGCGAAACTTGGGTTTAATCAACAGTGAAATGATGGATCAGGTAGTTAAATCCTGTCGGGGCATTGGTGCTCTCGATATACTCTTCCGACAGGCACCAGAACGATCCATTGCCGTCGGATGTTATACACCGCACCAGATCAAAAGGCAATTGATATGCAGAAATAAATTCACCGCTGCTGTTTAACTTATATAGCACAGCAGAAAACAGATCGGAATAAATGATATTTTCATCGCTGAAAACGAATGACGATATGTTATTGTACAATGCTGGAATATTGTCGAGCATTGCACCAGCCTGATCAATTATGTATACCTGGCGGTAATAATTATCAGCATAATAAATAGCTGAATTATGTATAGCCAGGGCATCGACAAATGAAGTGGAAACTAATCTTCCGTCTATCATAGTGCCAAGTGTATCGTATCGCAATATCCGGTAATTTCCAAAATCGCTGTCGTACTTATAGGTCCAGAAGTACTCGCCATCGAATGTAGAAACATTGCCCAGGAAATTGCCCTGGATGGTCCGTTTTATTAATCCCTCCTTGTCGATTACCTGTATCCGGTCAGCTGAACGATCGGGTAACCATAAATTGTCATTGACATACAGAAGGCTTGAAAATAATGAAAAGCTGTTATTTATCCTGTATATTTCAGTAGTGTTCACTTCCTGTAAAGCGATCTTTCGGCCATCGAAAGTTCCGGCATACCCAAGCGAAACCTGGAATGTACCACTAACCAGCGAATCGTTTATGACATCGCCTTTGGCTGTAATTTCAACGCCACTGATTTCTATCATCGCCCGTGCTTCGCGTTCACGGATTTTACCCGAGAATTCAACGCCATGATTTTCCAGGCTGGGAAGGTCGAAACGAATATAAATATCCCCGTCAAAGTCGGTTTCATCCTGGTATACAGGAGTAATGAATGTGCCGGCTGACCCCCCTTCAATTTGCCACCGTCCCAGCCAGACACCGTTAACCTCGCATCCTGCTTCTTTTTCTATATGTTTACAGGACGAAGTTATAAGGCATACTACAAATAGTATTGAAATATTGAAAAACGTTTTCATTGAATATAGGTTTTAAAATGAATAACTGATCCTTCCTACAATTCTTGGATACATGATGAGGCCGCTATCCGGACTATCTCCGCTGGCAATGAAATAATAGCCGAACGAAGGTTGAAACAGAAGGGCTACACCTATATTCTCATACTGAAAGGCAGGGCCTGCGATAAGCCCGTAGTCAAAACCAAAAACTGCATTATCAAACTCATCGCAGTTAATTCTTCCTATATCAAAGAACCCTCCCAGCTGGGCATGTAATAATGTTTTAGGATATAATGCCAGGAACTCGAGACCAATTGTCCAACGGTTTGCATATGTCTCATCGGTATAGAACGATTCAAAATTCATCTTCTCATATTCAAGCCGGGGACCGATCCTCAGGAAATCGTTTACTGAATAATCGTAAGCCAGGTTAAAGGAGAGGTTGGTGAGCGGCGTTGCCCAGACTTCATATCCGCGCTCATCAAAATCGATATAAATGCTCTGCTCAAATTCCAGTCCGTAGCCCATAGAGAGGGAGATTGTGTTTCGTGTTTCCTGCGAGAATGAATACAAACCCGAAATAATCAGAACAGGAATAAATAATAATTTTTCTCTCATTGTAGGATTTAGTTTATGGTTGAATATACCTTGTTAATTTGATTTACATGCACAAAATAATGCGAATCGTAACAATATCCAAATTTGTCATTAATCTTTATAAGAAAATGTCAGTATAAAGTCATTTTATAATACTTTTATGAGCTTTATCTGATGTTGAGTACATTTCAGGAATGACTCCTTTGCAGGAGTTGACATTATTAGGATTATGGTTTATGTTTGCTTTAATGCTGAAAGTCGGATCATAAAAAAAATATTCCTGGCTGAATTATGGAGAATATTCGATATTATGGCAAGCCTCCGTACAACGTAGTGCTGGTGCATGGTGGTCCGGGCGCTGCAGGTGAAATGGCTCCTGTTGCCAGAAAACTCTCTGCACGTTTTGGTATTCTTGAACCTTTTCAAACAAAATATTCAATCGATGGTCAGGTCGAAGAGTTATATGCAGTCATCCGGGATCGTTCGATATCACCTGTTGTTCTTGTAGGATTTTCATGGGGCGCATGGCTGGCCATGCTGGTTGCGGCAAAATATTACCGTGAAGTCAGTAAGCTGATACTAATTGGTTGCGGCCCGCTGGAGAATCGATATGTTCAGGATATTTTCAAAACACGTATGAGCCGGCTCAACAGCAACGATCAGAACAAATTGAATAGCATACTTAGTGGAATCGAAAAGAGGTCAGTTTTTAATATCGATGATGCTTTTAGCGAGTTAGGCAGGATTATGACAAAAGCCGATTCATATAATCCAATGCCCGAAACAGAGGATATAATTTATACCAATGCAGAAATATATTTTGCGGTATGGAAAGAAGCAATTGAATTAAGGAGTTCCGGCAGCCTTTTAAATACGATCGACCAGATCAGGTGCCCTGTTGAAGTTATTCATGGCGATTACGACCCTCATCCGTTTTCGGCCGTTATCCAACCACTATCTTCAACACTCAAAAGTAGGTTTTACTATCACATACTTCCCGGTTGCGGGCATAAACCCTGGATTGAGCAATCAGCCTGGCAAAGTTTTTACCGGATTCTTGAAGAAGGCATTAACTCAGGATTATTATCATAGAAAAGGCTGGTACTGGTTTCTCCACATACAGAAGAAAATAGTAATAAGTATTCCAAATGAAGTTTTTTTTTGTTAAATTACGATTACAACAGATGGTATAACTAACCTCTTTGTTTATAACAGCTGCCGGTTATTCTCCACCAAAATCCTGTTTATTGATGCTAAAGGAATCAAACAAACACAAAGGTAACAAGGATTTGGAAGCGACCATTCTCAACATTCCAGCAAATGAATTCTTACGACGACTTCTTGATACAGTCCAGGCAATTGTCCTTGTGTTGGATACCAGGGGCAGAATTGTTGTCTTCAATTCCAACATAGAAAAGATAACGGGTTATACATCGGAGGAGGTAAAAGGAAGGAGCTGGTTCGATTTATTTATACCTGTCGATCAACGAGAAAGAGTAAAAGAAGTTTTTAAGAATGCTATTGGCGACGTTCAGACCAGGGGCAATATAAATTCCGTTGTGACAAAAGACGGAAGCTTACGTGAAATAGAATGGTACGATAACACATTGAAAGATTCTTCGGGAAAAATCGTTGGTATTGTTGCTGTAGGTCACGATGTATCCGACAGGTGGATTAAGGAAATGGAACGAAAAAAGAACGAAGCCCTTCTTTCAAATGCCATGAAAGTTGCACATCTGGGCTGTTGGGAATACGATGTCGCTTCCGATACCTTTACGTTTAATGATGGGTTTTATGCTCTTTTCCACACTTCGGTTGATAAAGTTGGCAGCTATAAACTGACTTCCGAAGAGTATGCCCGACGTTTTGTTCATTCCGAGGATAGGTTCATGGTTGCAAGAGAAGTTCAGGATATGCTGGAATCGACCGAACCTAACTACAGTCGTTATCTGGAACATCGTATTTATTACGAAGGTGGCGAAGTAGGATATATCTCGGTTCAGTTCGTGGCAGTGAAAGATGATCAGGGGCGTACCATAAAATCCTATGGGGCGAACCAGGATATTACCGAACAGAAAAGAGTAAAGCACGAACTGGAAGAGCAGATTAAAAAATCAAATGCCTTAAATGAACAGCTGACCGAAAGCCTGGAGAATATCCGGAAAATGTATGCCGAACTGGAAGTGGCAAAGAAGAGGGCAGAGGAGAGCGATCGGTTGAAATCTGCCTTCCTTGCCAATATGAGTCACGAAATCAGAACTCCGATGAATGGCATAATCGGCTTTTCGAATATGCTGACAAGGCCTAAACTAAGCGAGGAGAAGAAGAAGCAGTATGTAGAGATTATTAACGAAATGGGCCGGCAGCTTCTGAATCTGATAAACGATATCATTGATATTTCCATGATTGAAACCGGGCAGATTAAAATACGCAATACACAGGTTAATGTAAATGAAATACTTCTCCGGTTATTTAATTTTTATAAGCCTGTTGCTGCTAAAAATAACATAAACCTCTACCTGAAGAAAGACCTTCCAGATGATCAGGCGGAAATCACTTGCGATGCTACCAAGTTCAGACAGGTCCTTGATAACCTACTTACGAATGCATTAAAATTCACACAGAAAGGTTCGATTGAAATAGGCTATTCTGCAGCAGAAAATGAGCTAATTTTCTTTGTTAAGGATACGGGTATTGGAATTCCCGCGGAACTGCAATCAACTGTTTTCGAACGTTTTGCTCAGGCGGAGGTAGGAACAACCAAATGCTTTGGAGGTACCGGCCTGGGATTGGCAATATCGAAAGCTTATGTTGAGAAAATGGGCGGACGAATCTGGCTTGAATCAAAAACGGATGTGGGTTCGGTTTTTTACGTAAGTATGCCCTGGAAACAGGATACATGCGGACAGGCAGAGCAGCCTGCAACAGTTGAATCAGGTACACCGGTTGATATTCCGGTGATACTTATTGTGGAGGATGAGGAGATCAATTATCTTTTTTTTGAAGAGCTCCTGTTGAATCAGCCTTATAAAATCCTGCACGCAAAAACAGGACTTGAAGCAGTATCGATGTGTAGCGATTCTATGAAGATAAACCTCGTACTCATGGATATTAAATTGCCCGATATTAATGGGACTGAAGCAATGTTAAGGATAAAAAAAATAAGACCCGGGTTGCATGTTATTGCACAAACAGCATATGCCTTGGCAGGAGATAAGGAAATGGCGCTTGAAGCCGGTTTTGATGATTATATTTCAAAACCGGTTGATGAGGAAGAGCTTCTGAAAAAGATTGAACAAAACCTGAATGCACCTTCTGCTATTCGGCAACAGTCATAGAAACAGGTTATTTTCAGGTTATATCACCCGAGGGAGGGATTTGATAAATTCAACTAATCGACAATAAGAACAAGTCCTTTCAGGTATTCTCCTTCGGGATGATAAATATTTACCGGGTGATCTGCCGGTTGAGTAAGCTGGTACAATATACGTACATTACGTCTGGCATTGGCAGCAGCAGCGAAAACCGATTTCCTGAAGTTCTCCTTCGATACTACCTGAGAACATGAGAACGTAAACAATATACCTCCCGGCCTGATTTGTTCCAGCGCCTGCTGATTAAGTCTTTTATAACCCTGCAATGCGTTATGCAATACATTCTGATGTTTTGCAAATGCCGGAGGATCGAGAATGATGAGGTCGTATTTCTTGTCGATGTTCTCAAGATATTTGAAGGCATCTGCAGCAATAGCCTCATGCGGAAATTCCGGGAAATTCAGATTCATATTCTCATTGACCAGTTCAACGGCTTTTGCCGAACTGTCGACAGAATGAACAAGCCGTGCTTTCCCGGCTGCTGCGTAGACCGAAAAACCTCCCGTATAGCAAAACATATTCAATACATCCCTGCCTTCCGAGAATTGTCTGAGCAACGTTCTGTTTTCGCGCTGGTCGATAAAGAAACCCGATTTTTGTCCTTCGGTCCAGTCGACCTTAAATTTCAGCTCATTTTCAAGAACTACACATTCTTTCGCGTTACCGGCCAGGAATTGATTTTTTACTTCGAAAGGGCCTTTGAAAGGCATGGTCGATTCGCTTTTATCGTAGACAGTCCTCAGGTTTTCCCCATATATTTTTTTAAGCGCACCAACAATACGATCCATATTCCTGTACATACCGGCAGAGTGGATTTGCATTACCACATGCCCGTCGTAATAATCAATTACCAGGCCCGGCAGGTTATCGCCTTCGGCATTGATCAGGCGGTATACGTTGGTCGAACGCGAACCTGCAAGACCGATTTTCTTCCTTACTGTATAAGCTGCCTCTATTCTGTTAAGCCAGAAATCATCGTTTGTATCAATGGCGCAGAAATCTAAAATGCGTACTGCTATTGAACCCGGTTGATAATGCCCTGTAGCCAGAAGTTCGTCTTTATTGTCATAAACATAAACAAGGTCGCCTTCGGCAGGGTCGCCATATATTTTTTTGATAGCCCCGGAGAATATCCAGGGATGCCGTCTCCAAACCGATTGATCTTTGCCTGACTTTAAAATAACTTTAATACCGGTGTCCATTGTCCTTTTTGATCTTGTTAAGCATCTTATAAATCTCATAACAAACCCATGCATCGGTCGCAGCATATTCAATTTGCGATAACGAAAGCGAATCTTCATCCCAATTTGAAGTCTGCTGCCTCTTACTGATCTGAAAGCCCAGAAAGATGGAGGCAAGTTTTTTCAATCCATTGTCTTCAACACCAAATTCCTTAACGTAATCCTGCAAATCGATAAAACCATCAGGCTGAAACGGAGCGAGCCTGTTCAATGCTTTCAAATCGTCATGAATTGCTACACCGGCTTTGATAATTGAAGGATCGCTGAGGATAGTGGTCAGTTCTGCAGGAAGTCCGATTTTATTTAAACGAAACAGAAATGCCTGAGTTGAGGTACTAAGCTGCAGGAGGGAAACATTATGACGTTGTCCCTTTTTAAATGCAGGTCTTGTCTCTGTATCAAAACCCAGGATAGGTTCTTTATATAATTCGGGAATGAATTGGTGGAATGCCTTAACAGAATCGATGTAGTAAACCTCGCCGGTAAATTTCTGGCGTGGCAGCATGGCCATCTCTTCCTTTGTAATTTTTGTTTTAAAATCGTAACTATTCATTGTTGCGAAAATCCTCCTGTCGCTTGCTGATTATCCAGTTACTTGTATCAATATCATCGAGGTTGGCGGAGTCCTGCTGTATACCGTCGGTTTCATTCATTTCGTCAATTTCATTCTCCGAGTATTTCAGGTAATGCAAAGCCCGCAATGTATTTGTAAGCTTTTGTCCCCAATATTGCTCAAACGACTGTTGTACCTCCCATACAGCCTCATACATAACTTCGTAAGATCCATCTTCGAAAAGCAGTATAAAGTCTTTAATGTCCTGATAAATATCGGCAAGATTTTCTGATATACTTTCACCAACAGAATTTTCAGCTTCGATACGGTTGGGATTAAAAACCTCTTCATAAGAATCAAATTCACCCAGCTTAACCAGCATTTTCTTCAGGACTAGATTATAATCGTTTTCGTTTACTGACCGCTGGTTTAACTCTTCAAATGCCGGCGTAAGTTTGGGAAGGTTAACGGCTCTCAGGTAAAGTTCGGGGAGAATGAGATGTGCTTTTGTAATCCAGTCTTTCAGAAGACCCACAGCATCTGTATTTTCGATAAAATTACAGTATTCCAGCGCAACTCTTCCGAAATCAATTACCTGCTGGGAATATACCGGATTATCGTGTTGACTCATCTTTTTTTATGCAAAATAACATTTTTCCAGTCAGTATACCAATAACTCCGGCCATGATATTTTACAATGAAATTCTGCCGTCTTTCAGATAGTGGAGTTTTTCATCGTCGAGCAGGCTGCGTATAATGGTATTCAACGTATCCTCCTTAATTTCGAGGGCAATTTGCAGCTCACCTAAATAGAGCGGATTATCTTTCAGGATCTCAAGGGTTT
This sequence comes from uncultured Bacteroidales bacterium, assembly GCA_964634105.1. Taxonomy (GTDB): domain Bacteria; phylum Bacteroidota; class Bacteroidia; order Bacteroidales; family UBA10428; genus UBA10428. Next base: position 24,911 of record CAZWIU010000009.1, read on the forward strand.
CTGCTTTCAACTGTTCTATTCTTCCCGGGGTAGTCTCATCGTTCAATCGTGATTTGCATACGTCGCATACACCGCATGGCTTGCTGACCGGCTCATCAAAATATTTCAGCAACAGGTTTATCCGGCATTCATTAGTACTGAATGCATAATGCAACATGGCATCGAGCCGTTTTTGATAGCGGCTGCGCCGGTCGTTTATAAATTCGTATGAAATATGCAGCGATTTTTCCTCCAGGCGTTCTTCGGTGAAAATGAGCAGGGGAGTTTTTTTTGCAGGAATATAACTGATGGCTTTCATCTGCGAAAGCTTGACAAGATATTGATACACCAGATCGCGCGATATATTGGCCCTCTTGGCCAACACTTCCTCATCGATACGCGTATAGTCGGCAAAAAGGCCTGTATATGACCGTAGTAATAACTTGATAAAACCATCAAACTTCCGGTTTTCAATCTGGAATTTATATAGGTCATCACGGTTAAGGGTGAAGAGTATCCGTGAAGGGTTATTCAACTCATCGGTAAGTTCAATGTAACCTATTTTTTCGAGTAATTTAAGCGCATTAAAAGCCACAAGAGCGTTGAGTTTAAAGGCAGAGGCAAAATCATACAGATTAAAATCGAACGCTATTCCTTTACCTCCTCCAACGGGTACCTGAAGGTAATTACACATGGCGCTATAGATTCTTTTTATTTCAGGAATTTCCGGGAAATTTACCGCAAGCCTTTTAGTAGCCAACGATTTATCGTAGTTGTTTACCAATAAAACGGCAAATGCTTTCAACCCGTCGCGGCCTGCCCTTCCAGCTTCCTGGATATATGCTTCAGGCGAATCGGGTATATCCATGTGCAGTACAAACCGCACATCGGCTTTATCGATTCCCATGCCGAAAGCATTCGTAGCCACCATTATTCTTGTCTCTCCCCTGGTCCAGCGTAATTGTCTGGCTTCCCTGTTTTCGTATGAAAGGCCGGCATGATAGTAATCGGCGCTGACCTTATTTCGCCGGAGGTGTTCCGCAATTTCACGCGTTTTCTTCCTGTTCCGCAGATAGATGATCCCGGAACCTTTTATGGTCTTAACCACGTTGAGAAGATCGGTCATTTTACTATCGGTATAACGGACATAAAATACCAGGTTTTCACGGGTAAAGTCGCCACGGATAACGTTTGTTTTCCGGAAGAGTAATTTTTGCTGGATATCCTCAATAACGTCCGATGTTGCAGTAGCTGTAAGTGCTAATACAGGTGCCTCCGGAAATAATTTTCTAAGCGTTGCGATCTGCAGGTACGAGGGTCTGAAATCATAACCCCATTGCGAAATACAGTGGGCTTCATCGACTGCAATGAGTGATACTGGCATGGTTGGGATTTTGGCGAGGAAAATTTCACTTGTAAGTCTTTCGGGCGAAATGTACAGGAACTTGTAACCTCCGTAAATGGCATTATCAATTGCCGTAACAATTTCGGGATATGACATGCCTGAATGCAGAGCTTTTGCTTTTATATCCATCGATTTGAGTCTTTCCACCTGGTCGTTCATCAGGGCAATTAAAGGAGAAACAACAAGGCATAGTCCTTCCATAGCTAATGCCGGGACCTGAAAAGTAATTGATTTACCTCCGCCTGTGGGCAAAATACCCAGCGTGTCGTTGCCATTCATAATCGAAGAAATGATCTGCGATTGAACAGGGCGGAACGAGCTATGCTTCCAGTATTTTTTTAATATTTCAACATACTTCTCCATCCATTAACGGATAACTCACAACGGGTTCAAAAGTCCTAAAAAATGTTAAATATTATATCGTTAGAGAACATAATTCATCTGCAGTTAGCAAAAATCCCTTTATTTGCTAACGATAGAACAATTAGCTGTATCGGAATTTTCATCTTTCATTAGTAGTATAAAATTTACTTGCGGACACGAAGATATGGAATTGATCAATTTTTTCAGCTATGCGGTTTTGATGACTTTTATTTCACTCAATTTTTGTATTTTCGCACCATTTACAAAATAAAAAGCAGTAATCATGGCATTTATATCCGATAAAATCATATCTGAAGGATTGACTTTCGATGATGTGCTTTTAGTTCCGTCATACTCGGAGGTTATTCCTAAAGAAGTACAACTTTGTACCCGGTTTAGCCGAAATATTTCTCTTAATACGCCTGTCGTATCGGCAGCCATGGATACAGTAACTGAGGCTCCTATGGCAATTGCCATGGCTCGTGAAGGGGGTATGGGTGTCATTCATAAAAATATGTCTATTGAAGAGCAGGCCAAGCAGGTAAAAACAGTAAAACGTGCTGAAAACGGGATGATATACGATCCTATCACTATTAAGAAAGATCGCTCGGTTGGCGATGCACTAAATTTAATGAAAGAATATAAAATAGGAGGAATTCCTGTAGTTGACGATTCTCATACACTTATCGGAATAGTGACGAATAGGGATCTGCGTTTTGAACAGGATGTGGAGCGCAGAATATCGGAGGTCATGACATCCGAAAATATCATTACCACCTCGCAGGAAACCGACCTGGAGAAGGCTGCTGATATTTTACAGAATTATAAGATCGAAAAACTTCCTGTGATCGATGAAAAGAAGAAACTTATCGGATTGATCACCTATAAGGATATTACCAAAGCCAAGGACCGGCCTAATGCGTGCAAAGACCCCAAAGGGCGTTTACGTGTTGCTGCCGCTATTGGAACTGCCGCTGATACATACGAAAGAGCTGAGGCTCTTGTGAAAGCTGATGTCGATGCATTAATCATTGATACAGCTCACGGTCATTCCAGGAATGTAATTAATGTACTGAAGGAAATTAAGAAAAGATATTCTTCCATCGATATTGTGGTCGGAAATATTGCCACTGCCGAAGCTGCAATGGCATTGGTTAAAGCAGGAGCCGATGCTGTTAAGGTTGGAATAGGACCAGGCTCAATATGTACAACACGTGTTATAGCCGGAGTCGGCGTTCCGCAACTTTCGGCAATTTTTGACGTGGCTGATGCTATCAGAGATACGAAAATACCAATTATTGCAGATGGAGGGATACGCTATTCGGGAGATATTGTTAAGGCGATAGCAGCAGGAGCACATTCTATAATGGCAGGTTCGCTCTTTGCCGGTCTTGAAGAATCGCCCGGGGAAACTATTATATATAATGGCCGGAAATATAAATCGTACCGGGGTATGGGATCGATCGAGGCTATGCAGCAAGGTTCTGGCGACCGCTATTTTCAGGATTCCGAAGAAGAGTTAAGCAAACTTGTCCCGGAAGGTATTGTTGCCCGTGTTCCCTATAAAGGAAACCTGAGTGAAATTATTTACCAGTTACTGGGAGGATTGAGAGCCGGAATGGGCTATTGTGGCGCTGCCGATATTGAACAGCTCCGAAAAGCAAAATTTGTTCGTATTACAAGTTCAGGAATCCACGAAAGCCATCCGCATGATGTTACAATCACCAGAGAAGCACCTAACTATAGCAGAGAATATAATTCTATCTGATTACGTTGTATATATAATTTAATATTAACCTGTTTATGAAAGCATTCACATTCTTTTCATTCATTATTTTAACAGCGTCTCAGTTCTCATTCGCACAGGAAAATGATAGCATACTGCTAACCATCGATGGTCATAAAATTACCAAAGATGAATTTCTGCGTATTTACAGGAAAAACAGTTCTATTACAGCAGACCAGCAGAAGTCGGTGGATGATTACCTGGACCTGTTCATTAATTATAAGCTGAAAGTTATCGAAGCTGAGAACCTGGGATACGATACCATGTCGTCGTTTGTTAAAGAAATGGAAGGGTATACCAAACAATTGGCTAAACCCTATCTTGAACGAAATGAGTCACTCGATTCCTTTGTCCTGGAAGCATACCAGCGTACCCTGGAAGAAGTAAATGCAAGCCATATCCTGTTACCGCTGGATAAAAATGCACTTCCTGCTGATACCCTCAGGGTTTACAATAAAATTATGGAGTTAAGGAACCGGATTGTGAACAAGGGAGAATCATGGGACAAAGTAATTAAGGAAGAATCCCCCAACCCGGAAAATGAAATTGGCGGAGATTTGGGTTGGTTTGCCGGCTTCAGGATGGTATATCCTTTTGAGAGCGCGGCATATAATACACCTGTCGGCCAGATTTCCATGCCTGTCAGAACGGAATACGGATACCACCTGGTGAGGGTGAATGCTAAAAGGAAAAACAGGGGTGAAGTATTGGTTTCGCATATCATGACCATCGTTCAGAAGAATCATTCCGATGTTGAAGAACAAGCTGCCGAGCAGAAAATTAATAAAGCTTACGAGGAACTCCAAAAGGGTACCGATTGGGACGAAGTTGTTAAAACATACACTGAACATAAGAAAACAATAGGCCGGGGAGGTAATCTTGGCTGGATTAAAACCGGCGGAGTTCCTGATGAGATTCTTGAAACTGCTTTTTCTCTCGATTCAGGGGAATACTCGAAACCAATCCGGACAGAGTATGGTTTTCATATTGTCCGTACAATGGGATTCAGACCGGTGCCGGAATTCGAACAGGTAAAAGCCGATTACGAGACAAGGGTTAAACAAACCAGCGATATCAATAAGATTACTAAGGGATGGGTGCTCGATAAAATTAAAGCAGAATATGGGTTTAAATTCTATGAAGAAAATCTTGAACCTCTTTATGCCCGCCTCGATTCGGGTATATTCAATAAAACATGGAATCCGGATGTGGCAAAAGACCTGACGGCGCCAATTATAACCATTGGCAATAAATCATATACGCAATATGACTTTGCTAAGTATATAAGCGCAAAGAAATACCTCGCAAATACCAAATCATTTGCTATAACAGTTCAGCCCAGGCTAACCTCATTTATCGAAGAAAAACTCTACGATTATGAAATGTCACAACTCCCCCGGAAGTATCCTGAATACAGGAATTTGCTGGAGGAATATCACGATGGGATATTACTTTTTAACCTGACCGAGGACAAGGTCTGGAAATACGCTGTTGATGATAGCGCCGGACTGCAAAACTATTATAATTCGCTGCCAGAGAAATATAGTTGGGGAGAGCGGCTGGCCATAACCAAATATACATACAAGGATAGCCTTTTGACATCAAAACTGTTGAAGCTGGCAAAGAAACGAACTAAATCGGGTATGAGTGCAACTGAACTATCAAAGGCGCTGTGTCCGCAAGATACTATTCCATGTGTCAGCTTCATTGAACAGAAATACGAAAAAGGCGATAATGCAATGGCCGACTCAATGAGCTGGAAGAAGGGCAGTTATCTCCTGTCGAAAGATAAAAATAATATAATATTATTTTATGCCGATGCCATATTGCCTGCACAGGAAAAGACATTGAAAGATGCACGGGGCTTATATACCGCCGATTATCAAACCTACCTTGAAAAAGAATGGATAGGGGAACTGAGGAATAAGTATACGATCGAGATAAATAAAGAAGTACTGGATCAGGTCAGGGCTGAAGAGAATAAATAACTTTATTCAACATATTAATCAATCAGGATGAACAAATTACGGATCGTATTAATCAGCTTTCTGGCATTTGCTTGTGCTCATTCCGGTAATAAGAAGGATGATCCTCCGGTGGCCAGGGTCTATGAGAAGTATTTATATGCTTCACAATTAAAGGATATTCTTCCCGGCGAAATCTCTCCTAACGATAGCCTGGTAGTCACGAATGATCATATCGACAAATGGATCCGTAACCAGCTGTTGCTATTTCAGGCAGAGCAGCAGCTTTCACCTGATGAGAAGAACATTGACCAACAGATAGAGGATTACAGAACCTCGCTGCTCATCTTTAAATTTGAACAAAATTATCTGCGCCAGCATCTTGATACAAACATTGCTGATCACCAAATACAGGAGTATTATAACCAGTATTCATCAAATTTTATTTTAAGCAGTGATCTGATAAAAGGGCGTTTCATAAAGGTTCCAAGAAATGCTCCCGAGGTTTATAAAGTACGGATGTGGTATACATCCGACAACCCGGAGCATCTTAAGGAGCTCGAAAAATACTGCTATCAGTATGCAAGTAAGTACGATTACTTTGATGAACATTGGGAATATTTCTACAGAGTATTGACCGAAATGCCTGAGAATTATCCACATCCTGAAAACATACTGAAGTACAGAAAAAGCTTCGAAACAAAAGATTCGACGTTTTATTACTTTCTTAAGATCAGCGATTTTAAACTCGAAGGTACTACAGCACCCCTCGAGTTCATTAAAAAGGACATAAAGAATATCCTTATTAACAAAAAAAAGATAGAGTTGATTCAGGGGCTGGAGTCTGATATATACAACGACGCTCTTAACAGGGGTAATTTTGTAAAGTATTGATGCTGTAACTCAATACCAGGGATAATGAATTCTCTTTACTAATTGATTAAAATTTATACCGTGAAACTATTGTCAAGTAGCTTGTTACCTTTATTACTTCTCTGCCATACAGCATCGGTGGTTGCTCAGCCATTTGTTGCAGATCAGATAGTTGCTGTTGTAGGGAAAAATGCAATTCTTTACTCCGATATTGAGGATCAGTACATGCAGATGATGGCACAGGGAATAAAGCCAATGCCTTCAAAGTGTGAGGTTTTTGAAGATCTGCTTGCTCAGAAATTGTTGGTAAATCAGGCCGATATTGATAGCCTTGTTGTAGAAGATGCCCAGGTAGAAATGGAGCTGAATGACAGGATAAACTATTTTATCAATCAAATTGGTACTGAAGAAAAACTTGTGGAATATTTTGGGAAATCGATACTTGAAATAAAAGAAGATATGCGCGAAGCTGTGCGTGAACAAATGCTTATGCAACGTATGCGGCAGGAAATAACCACTAACCTGACGGTTACTCCCGCTGAAGTACGTTCTTTTTATAATAAGTTACCGGCAGACAGTATTCCGTTTATCGAAGCAGAAGTGGAAATATCGCAGATAGTAATTTATCCGAAATCGAGCGAGGAAGCTGTGTTTGAAGTGCGGGAAAAATTGCTTGCTCTCCGTGAGCGAATTATGAATGGTGAGAATTTTGCTACCATGGCTGTGCTGTATTCGGAAGATGGTACCGCCTCAAAAGGGGGTGACATGGGATGGACCGCAAAAGCTGAACTCGATCCGGCCTACGCAAAGGCTGCTTTCGCACTTAAAAAAGGACAGGTTTCGAAAATTGTTGAGACCGCTTTTGGTTACGAAATAATTCAACTGATGGACCGGACCGATGAAAGAATTCGTACCCGTCGCATACTGATGAGGCCCAAAATATCAGTTGAAGCAAAACAGAATGCACAGGAACGGCTCGATAGTATTATTACACTTATCAGAATTGATACGTTGACATTTGAAGAAGCAGCAACACGATTCTCCCAGGATGAAAATACACGCTTTAACGGTGGTGTCAGGGTGAACCCAATGACCGGAAATACCAAATTCAAGCTCAATCAGTTTGAAACCAGCGAGCATTATATTATCAGAAATCTGAAAGTTGGTGAGATGTCCGAAATCTATGAGTCGAAAGATGAAAAAGGTAAACTCATATTTAAGGTAATAAAACTTAAGTCGAAGACCGAACCCCACAAAGCAAATATCAAGCAGGACTTCGAACTGCTGAAACAAATGACACGCAGTGTTAAAGAGAACGAGATAGTGAATGCATGGATCGAAGAAAAACTTGAGGGTACCTACTTAAGAATAAGCGAACCCTACAAAGATTGCAGCTTTCGCATAAAGGGATGGGTGAAAAACTAAATAGAGTTTTCTGGTATACTTTTCTGTCTTACGTCGGGAAAACAGGCTTGCTCGGCGTTTTGCTATCTATAGCTTGTCCGGGATATACTCAACGTGTTACCCAGGTTCAGTTTTCAGCACAAACTACCGAAGTTGATGCAAAGCTTGGAAAGGACACCAGGAGACTGATTGGAAACGTTGTGTTTGAACATGCAGGAGCCAGAATGTTTTGCGACAGTGCCTATTTCTATGCAAAACGTAATTCCCTCGATGCTTTTAACAATGTATATATCAACCAGGGCGATACCGTTCACCTGTATGGTGATCATTTATATTACGACGGTAACACAAAAATTGCACAGATCAGGCAACATGTTAAACTGATCAATCGTGAGACTACGCTAACCACAGAGGCATTGGATTATAACATCAGCGAAGGAGTCGGTTATTATACAAATCATGCCGATATCATCAACCAGGAGAATACATTAAAAAGCCGCATAGGACACTATTATACGCGTACCGATCTTTTTGATTTTCAGGATAGCGTAGTGGTGGTAAATCCCGATTACACTATTTATTCGGATCGGATGAAATACAATACAGACACACGTATAGCTTATTTTTCCGGGCCCACTGAAATTATTGGCGACAGCAGTTATATTTACTGCGAAAGAGGATGGTATAATACCGTGACTGATATTTCTCAATTAAATCAGAATGCACTTGTAAAAAATACAAAACAAACTATAAAAGGGGATAGCCTTTACTACGAAAAACATACCGGGTATGGAAAGGCAATTAAAAATGTCGAAATATTAGATAAAGAACAAAATGTTATCCTGCGCGGGAACCAGGGAATCTATTATGAAGATATAGACTATGCGCGCCTCACAGATCATGCACAGTTTATCCAGGTTACATCCGAAGATTCACTCTATTTGCATGCCGATACTCTGTTAAGTGAGGTGGACAGTTCAGGCACAAAATATATAAAAGCTTATTATGGAGTAAGGCTATTTAAGAGCAACCTGCAGGGGAAATGCGATTCTATGGCCTATTCAATGGCCGATTCTGTAATTCGTCTGTACGATGGACCTGTTCTCTGGTCGGATGAAAATCAGATCAGCGCCGAGTATATCGAAATTCAAACGGAAAGGCGACAGGCAAAAACCATGTATCTCCAGCGGGCATCATTCATTATCAGCCAGGAAGATTCAACAAAATATAATCAGATCAAAGGGAAAAATATGACTTGCCATTTCAGAAATAATGAGCTTTATCGGATTGACGTCAACGGGAATGGCCAGGCTGTATATTACCCTCCCGATGACAAGGGAGATATCATTGGCGCTAACAAAGCAGAATGCTCCGATCTTATCATCTTTCTAAAAGACGGAAAAGTAAACACGATATCTCTTCTGAAGAAACCCGACGCGGTATTATTCCCGATTGAATCAGCACCAGTCAATGAATTGATTCTAAAAGGATTTCAATGGTTGGAGGAGCTTCGTCCCAGGGACAAAGATGATATTTTCAGAAAATAAAAATGGGACATTCGGTCCCATATGGTCTAGTATTCATCTTCATTAAAAAAGAAGTCGTCTTTGCTGGGATAATCCGGCCAGATATCTTCAATACTTTCATAAATTTCACCTTCATCCTCAATTTCCTGCAAATTCTCAATCACTTCAAGCGGAGCACCCGAACGAATAGCAAAATCGATAAGCTCATCCTTCGTAGCTGGCCAGGGCGCATCCTCTAACTTCGACGCTAACTCAAGTGTCCAATACATAACTGTTGAGATTTAAATCGTATGTAAAAAGTGCTGCAAATATAAAAATTTATATTACTTATACAATCGTGTATTCCAATGAATTTCAACTGCTTGAAATTCAAGTGATAAGAACCTTGAGAGCACAAACAGATAGTCGGAGAGCCTGTTCAGAAAAGGTAAAATTGCCTCTGGTACCGCCGAAATTTCCGACAAGCTTAACACACACCGCTCGGCACGCCGGCAAACAGTTCTGGCAACATGGGTAAAGGATACTGCCGGATGACCACCGGGTAAAACAAATTGGGTTATCGGACGGAGCTTTTTTTCCATACTATCAATCTTCTTTTCTACCCATACGATAGCTTCTTCAGAAAGTTTCGGAATTTCACGTTTACAATCATCACAATCGGATGCAAGTATTGCAGCACAAACCATTAACAGATCCTGAATATGAATCAGATCCTCGCTGGTTTCGGCGTTTTGCTGCATATCACGCACAACACCTATGTGAGCAATCAACTCATCAACCGTTCCATAGGCCTCTATGCGGATATTGTTCTTTTTCACCCGTTTGCCTCCGATCAGCGAAGTCATACCCTGATCACCAGTTTTTGTATATATCTTCATAGCAATTAATTTTATCGGGATAAACTGATAACGTATTGAAATGTTTAAATTGATTTATATATTTAGCGTCTTATTTTTTAATGTTTATTCTTTCATGCACGACGTTATTTCCCGGTTATTTTACCCGTTAAGTCAAGGCTTTCATCCGGTTTTCTTCATGGGTTCAATGCCCCAATCTGAAGCTGAATGCATTAAAAACAACAATGATATTGAAAAATTGTAAACGAGAATAAAAAATTTTGGAATCTATTAAGGATTCATTTAACGAGATCTATCGGTTATGGACGGAAGGAATCGCGGGCTTACTTTTTTTTGTTTTGTGATGCTGCTGGCAGGTATTGCCGGCAGGGGGCTGATCAATGCTCAACCAAGCGTTCCTGAACTGATCATCCCTTTTCCCAAGATATCATTATGCCCCGGTAGTGAAGTCGATTTGCAAATTATTATTGATGGAATTGCGCCTGTCTCTGTTATTTATGAATATAACGGAACAGGCGGAAATGCTAATTCAAGTACCAATACTATAACCATTCCTGTGCAGGATACCGGAATATTTGTCATTACAAGTTACAGCGATTTCTCATCGGGATATATTGATGCTTCCGATACAATATTTATTCTGGATGATTCGCTGGATATATATTTCACAGGCGGAGGTTTTCAGTGCGATAGCAGTCTGATGGAGCCGCTTACAGCCCATTTTCTTGGTATAGCTCCATTTATGCTTGTTTGCACGATAAACGATTTCTATTATGCCATAACTGCTGTGAATAATACCTATGTATTTGCTTTACCTTATGACTTTACCATGATAACCCAGCAGATATCCGATCAGCAGTGCACACGCGAATATATTGATACTTTGTATGTACAGACCGGATTTTTAGCGCCTCCGGCAATTGTCGGTGATGCTGATGTATGCGCTAATTCGACTTCAACGTATATTGCTGAAAACGATACAAATATTACAAACTGGTATATTCCCGGTGTTTCAGTTTACAGTATCGATACTATGAGCGATGGGGAGTTCGTTACAGTTGACTGGACCAGTCCGGGCGAGTATATTGTCAGGGCCAGTCTTATTGATCCCGAAACCGGATGCGAAAGCCCGGAGTCTGAACTGGAAGTTACGGTGCACGGTATTCCTTTGCATGGCGAAATGATCGACACTACAGTTTGTATTGCAGTGGATGGGTCTATACAGATCGATATCCCGGTCGAGGAGGATGATGATATTTTCTGGCCAACTCTTGGTTATCATAACGTATCGGCTATTTTATCTGGTGCAGGTATTTATCCCTTTATCTACACAAGTCGATGGGGTTGTACTGATAGCAGTGCAGTGCAGGTGATCGACAGTTGTGCAACCGGCTTATTTGTGCCGGAAGCGTTTACCCCCAATGGCGATCAGATAAACGATTACCTTGAGTTGTTTGGTACGTATGGCAATCTTGAATTTTCGGTATACTCGCCGAGTGGCATATTACTATTCAGATCGACAACTATAGGTGATTTCTGGGATGGAACGAGCGGAGGAAAACAAGTACCGGACGGAAGTTATTACTGGCATGCTATATATACCGATGGGAATAATGCAGAACTTAAAAAATCGGGAAGAGTCACAATTATCAGGTAATGGTATGAGGAAATTGTTATATACCATCGGAATAATCCTGTTTTCAGGAATAAGCAGTGTATGTGCACAGGAGAATATTTTCACCCATTACTTCACAGTATCTTCCTATTTTAATCCTGCCTTTGCCGGCGATTCACGTTTTGCCCAGATACAGGCGATAAGCCGTATACAGCCTTTCATCTCCAATGAACGTATTTATAACAACATCATATCTTATGATCAGAAGTTGATCAATCATCGTTCAGGTTTCAATGTGAATATCAATCAAAAACTGGCAGAACTAAAAGAAACCCTGTTTAAACTGAATTATTCCTATACAGTGCATGCACGGGGGAAAATTTTCGTCAGGGGAGGTCTTGGATTGTCATTGAACTCGGTCGCTACACATGCCAGTTCATATAAATTTCCCGATCAGTATGATATGTTCGGTTATACGGGAAATCCCACGCAGGAGCCATCGCTCAATGATGAGTCATCATTTTTTGCATTTGCCTCAGGTGTTGTTTTGTATTCCGATCTGTGGTGGTTTTCTTTCGGAATGGATGATCTGAACCGGCCAATACATAATTTTGCCGGAACGGATGTGCGGGTACCTGTTGTTTATTCCTTACAGGGCAGCTATATGTTTCCCCTCGACAGGAATAAAAAAGCAAAACGATACTTCGACCGCGATGGTGGTCTGAATCCATATTCTAGCCTGGGACCTGTAGCCAGCTTCTATAAACAGGGGCCATTTCATGTTACTACTATCGGCATCAATGCCTTCAATAAACCGGTTTTTTGGGGACTGACCTTTCGTTACAACGCATTCGGCAATCATGTCTTCAACGAGGGGGTAAGCTCACTGAATGCCCTGGCAGGTTATCGTAATCAATCAATTTCTGTTGCTTACTCTTATGACTTCATTGTTAATCGCACCCCGACAAACTTTAAAGGGGCACATGAGATATCCATTATCTTCTATCTCTTTACAATAAAGGAAGATTTTAAGAAAAACCCGCTGATACCTCTGCCTAATCAGCTGATGTATTAGGGCTGATTAAGATATCGCTGAGATCTGTTTAATCATCGGTATGCTGACACGTCCTATCCTTATCCTTTATGTAATAAATTTTAATTTGCTTATTTAAAGGAATGTTCGAAAACTTATATTTCTTTTTGTAGATTTACGCTACCCGATAGTTGATAACGACTAACCGGGTGAAGAAACCAATCAGCATGTTTGACTTATTTCAAAACCCAATAAAAGAATTACCCTAAATGAAAAGAATAGCTCTTACTAAATCATGTACGTCTTTATTCCTCGGCGCTTTCGGATGTAAATGGATGAGGATATCCTACCTGATCTGCACAAGTGTTTTTCTGGCTGTATTTAGTTGCTCGCTTTTTGCACAACCCTCCGGAGGGCCTTATGGTCCTGTGCTGCAACGCTATGATCTGCCCAAAATTACAGGTACGATCTATTATGTTGCCCCCGACGGGAAAGTTGAGAACAGCGGGGAATCACTTACGAAACCTACTACTATTGAAGCTGCTGTCGAACGTGTTGCAACTGGCGATGCTATCATCTTACGCGGCGGTATTTATCGCACGGGCGACCTGCAATTGAACCAGGGGATCACTATTCAGGCTTATGCCGATGAGCAACCCGTATTGAAAGGTACTTTCGAGGCAAAAGGTTGGGAAAAGATAAGCGAAAACCTATGGAAGATATCGTGGGAAAGACTTTTCCCCGGCGCTCCCGACGATTGGTGGAGCCGCGACAGGTTTGGAAAATATACTCCATTGCATATTTTTAATAATGATATGGTTTTTGTTGATGGTAAATTCCTGAATTCAGCCGGATGGGAAGGCGAGGTCAACGAGAATTCATTCTATATCGACTACGATAATAAATCGGTTTACATCGGAACCGATCCCGAAAACCATCTTGTAGAAATCACAGCCTTTAGCAGGGGATTACACAGAGTAATTACCGGGTGTCATGGAAAAGTGTCTGATAAGAAAGGTTTTATATTGCGTGGAGTAACATTCAGTCAGTATGCTTATTGCGCTCTCGAGCTCGACGGATACGAACCTCAAGGTCTGGCCGATCCTTCCACTTTTGGTAAAGATATTATCGGGACGGTTATTGAAAATTGCAGTATCTCATATTGTGGCCGGGTAGGGGCCTACCTGAGAGGCGACAGAACGATCCTGAGGCACTGTAAGGTTCACGATACCAGCACCGAGGGGATATACCTGCTCTCGTCGTCGGATTGTTTGCTGGAGAAAAATGTTTTTATGCGCAATAATATCGAAAACATTACCGGATATTATCCGGCTGCTGTTAAGATCTTTAATCAGACCTATCGTACCGTATGCAACGATAACCTTGTGATCGACCAACCCCTGTCGAATGGCATCTGGTACGATGTAGGAAATGTCGACGGGGTATTTATCAATAACTGGATAGAAGGGGTTGGTAACAGCGAGGGTCCATTTTCTGCCGACAGGCCATGGCCAAGCCATAACGGGTTTTTCTTTGAGATTTCAAAGGGAGCTGTATGCGCAGGGAATGTGTTTGTAAATTGCGATCACGGACTCTGGGTGTTGAACAGCTCGGATGTGAAGATCTATCAGAATACCTTTATTAATAGTATCGCATGTTTTAGTCGTAACGAGCGAAGCGCTGAAGGTGATCATTTCGGCTGGCATCCCAGTACAGGCCCTGATGTCGATAAACGCTACGGTCATGTATTCATCAATAACATTCTTTACGGCGATGAAAACTTCCGTCGTCCGTTGCTGTTTGTCTGGCAGCCTTCCAAAATGTGCACCCAGCTTACTACTCCGCAACTGAAGCAACTCGACTACAATGTCTATTCAAGAATTAATACGGTTGATGTAATGCCATTGATCCTGTGGAGTCCCGCTGACAATGAAAAATGTATGGTTGGTCTCTCATCACCGGTTGACATTCATAAAATGAATCCTGATTACTGTGTTCACAGCAGAATAATTACGAAGGGTGCTGAAAACCTGTTTAAAAATGCTGCACTGCGTAATTATGAAATCGTAAATAATCTTTACGGGACGGGTGAGGCTTCAGAATTACCGGCGGAAATCAGTAAACTGCTTGGAAATAAAAAGAGCCCCAAACCATATTTCGGAGCATACCCGGTGAAATAATCAACTGGATTTAATAAATGCTCTTGTATTATATACTATTTTGGAACTTGCTTTAAAAATCCTGCAAATACAAGCATACTATTCAAACCAGGGGTTGCCGGGCTGAACGCAATAGCTAATTTTTTCAGGTGGGTTTGAATAATAAATTCCAGCTTGAAATTTAAGTTAATCTGAGCAATTTTGTATACTAATTAATAGGCAGAATTACACAAAACATAAAAAATCATTCGAAAAGGATTTTAGAATTAATTCCTAAGTTGATATCAAAACTAAGAAGTGTTATAAAATCTGGTAATTTATACACACCCCTATTGTCCCCCTCTTCAGAGGGGGATTTTAAGGGGTGTGTCATTACATTTAATTATTTGTACTGACATTTCATTCATATCTTTTAACCAGAAATCTATACTTCCTATTTTTAGAACACAGGCTATTATAATAATTCAGAACCTGGCTATGAAATGGCCGGGTGTAATACTGTCCCTGAACAGGACGATACCCATATAGAACAGATCGATCGTAACAGGTGCCTTGTTATCGCGGACGATCTCTTTCCAGGCTTTGCGCATACCGGCCGACCAGTTAATATCATCAAACACCAGGAATCCTTTTTTCATCCGGCTGCTGAAATAGTTGAAATATTTCATTGTAGCTTCATAACTGTGGTCGCCGTCGATGAAAACGAGTTCCGGGACAGAATCCTGTTCCAGCTCTTTAAGCCGCTCATCGAACAATCCTTCAAAAACCGTGATATTTTCAACAGTATTGTTTTTGAATAGTCTGCGTGCAAAATCACATAATGAATACTCTGCGTCAATCGTTATCAGACGCGATGCGGGGGAACCTGTTGCCAGGTAAAGCGTGCTCATTCCGATGGAAGTCCCTAATTCCAGTATGACTGAAGGTTTGTAATACCTGGCTATCCTGAATAATAGTTTACCGAATGTTCGATTCACAGAAGATATCTTCAGCAATTCGGAGACCTTTCTTTCCTGCCTGGAAAATCTTCTTGAGCCGGCGCCGGTATTATGAACTGTAAGTTTCTCATGGGTATGCCGAAGATTATTCCGGATCAATTCAAGAATTTTGTACTCCGGATAGCTCGTTTTATCGAATAAAACCCTGCTAAAGAACTCAAATAAATACGGCGAATGAATGCCATGCCCATTCCTGTGCCTGGCCCTTATCTGGTAGTTGATATAGGAAAAGATCAATCCCTGTTGTTCTTTAATTTTATTAATCTTCATCTTCATCGTAGCTGAAGGTCTGATATAAATAAATGATTAATTGCCCGGCTGGCTTGAGTTATCTATCAATATAACTTCAAAGACTGGCATTATTAAACTCAATTAAATCCGACGTTTAAAGTACACAAATTATACACTTGAATTTTATATATATAATCACTGCTGTTCGATTAGTCTGTTTTAATATTCCAATACCGATGAATTTAAAGAGTATTATGATATATTGCCACCCGCGGGGCTCAAATTTTGTCATGCAACTTTATCTACCATAATTGGTCTCCAGCGAGGCTATAAGAACGTACCGCAGGTACAAAATAAGTGCAGAAGAACTAATTATAGTTAGCTTGGAAGTGCCGTAAGTACGAGATATAGAAAACAATGAGTATAATCGGACAATAGCTATACATAGTGGATTCCGGTTTTTACCCCGGCATTTTAAGAACTTAAATAAATGTAATAGAATGAAATCATAAAAAGCCAATCTTCAGATTATAAAAACTGATATTTATACTTTATTTGCTAGTTGGTTTTTGGAATTTTGGCTTAATTCGTTTTACGATACAATTGTATTGATTATATGTCTGATTTTCCTTCAACAGAGATAAAATATCTGAAAGGAGTAGGCCCCAAACGTGCCGAATTATTTGCAAAGGAATTGGGTATCGTCACGGTCAATGATCTTCTCAGAAATTACCCGTTCAGGTATATCGACAGGACAAGGATTTATTCTATTGCAGAAGTTGACCCGGCGCAGACCCACATACAGCTGAAAGGTCGTATAGTAAATTTCCGGAAAGAAGGCCAGCGATACAGGCAGCGTCTGATAGCTACTTTTGCCGATGCCACGGGGAGCATTGAACTGGTCTGGTTCCAGGGTGCTAAATGGGTTGAGAAAACATACGAGCCCGGGGTTGAGTATATAGTCTTCGGAAAGCCGGTTATCTACGGTCGTAAAATCAATATTGCCCATCCCGAAATTGAACTTGCCGCCACGTTTGAGAATACTGTTGGCGCAGCGCTTTATCCGCAATATAATCTTACGGAGAAACTTCGTGCGAATTATATCAGCTCAAAAACCTTCCAAAAACTAATAGCTGGTATTTTTCAATCGCCATCCTTTAAAATGCCTGAGACACTACCCGAATATATGACCAGGAAGTTTAAACTGGTTTCCCTCGATGAGGCGATCAGGAAAATTCATCTTCCATCCAATGCTGAAGATATACGCAAAGCACAATACAGGCTTAAATTTGAAGAACTTTTTGCAATTCAGTTAAAAATATTAAGCCAGAAAGTCGGGCGCTCAAAGGTCTTCAAAGGCTTCGTATTTTCAAAAGTCGGTGATTACTTCAATACTTTTTATAAGGAACATCTTCATTTCGAATTAACCAATGCGCAGAAAAAGGTAATGCGTGAAATACGGACCGATCTTGGTTCAGGTAAACAGATGAACAGGTTGCTGCAGGGCGATGTCGGGAGCGGGAAAACCCTGGTAGCATTAATGTCGACCCTGATAGCGCTGGATAATGGATATCAGTCATGCTTAATGGCTCCGACCGAGATTCTTGCCTTACAACATTATAATACTATCACGAAGTTCCTCGAAGATATGCCGGTAAAGGTTAAGCTGCTTACGGGGTCGACAAAGAAAAAAGAACGGGAAGTGATTTTTAATGAACTGAACGATGGCTCGCTTCATCTTCTTATCGGAACCCATGCATTGCTGGAAGATCCGGTCCAGTTTAAAAATCTGGGACTGGTTGTCATTGATGAACAACATAGGTTTGGCGTTGCGCAGCGGGCGGCCCTGTGGAAAAAGAGTACACAACAACCGCATGTATTGGTAATGACGGCGACTCCTATTCCCCGCACCCTTGCAATGACAATCTATGGCGATCTTGATGTATCCGTTATCGATGAAATGCCGCCGGGACGAAAACCAATACAAACCTATCATTATTACGATTCGAAGCGGTTGGTTATGTATGGCTTTTTGCGAAAGCAAATCGATCGCGGACAGCAGGTATTCATCGTGTATCCTTTAATAGAGGAGTCAGAAAAGCTTGATTATATTGCTCTCGAAGAAGGCTACGCAGGAATAACCGAGTTTTTCAAGCCTCCTGAATACACAGTAGTTTGCGTGCATGGCCGGATGAAAACTGAGGATAAAGAATATGGAATGCGTTTATTCAAGGAAGGTAAGGCACACATTATGATTGCAACAACTGTCATTGAGGTAGGGGTTGATATTCCTAATGCCACCGTTATGGTCGTTGAAAGTGCGGAACGCTTTGGCCTTTCACAGCTTCACCAGTTAAGAGGCAGGGTAGGAAGAGGAGCCGATCAGAGTTATTGCATCCTCATGACAGGATATAAACTATCCAATGAAGCAAAAAAAAGGATAGATACCATGGTTAGCACGAACGATGGTTTCGAAATAGCTGAGGTGGATCTTAAATTGCGTGGCCCGGGCGATATTGAAGGCACACAACAGAGCGGTATCCCGTTTGACCTTAAAATTGCCAACCTGGCACGCGACGGACAAATGGTACAGTATACCCGTGAAATCGCAGAACAAGTCCTCCGCGATGACCCGGAACTTAAAAATCAGAATAATAAGTTGCTTGTTGATATGTTAGGTACAATGCGGACAAGCCAGTTCGATTGGAGTTCAATCAGTTAAGAAATTATGCTGTCAGATTCTATATTGTAACAACTTAGACTACTTTTATTTGCATTGGAATTTATTGTGGAACAATCCGATAAAAGTTTTATATTTACGACCTTTAAAAAAATTGCTAATCGATAAATTTATTATTCACATGAATACAGTAATGATGAAGAAAATTACAGGATTTGTTGCAGCACTGGCTTGCATAGTGAGTTTACATGCACAGGTATATAACGATGCTGCGATAGCTTACAATAAAGGAGTAGCAACTTTTACTACGGATGTCGACAGCGCTATCTTTTATTTCGAAGATTGTCTAAGGATATGCGATGTGCTTGGGGATACTGCCATAGGCATAAAAATGCAGGCAAGTCAGGTACTTCCGAATTTATATTTCCAGAAAGCCTATAACCTTCTTACAACCGATAAGAATATTGATGGAGCGCTGAAGGCTTCGAAAAAAACGATGGAAGTAGCAAAAAAGTATGATGATGCCACTACTATTGATAAAACAGAAAAACTAATGATTCAGGCTTACGCAACAATGGGTTCGACCTATTTCAGCAATAATGAACCCGAAAAAGCGATATCTGCATTCGACAGCGTCCTGGCCATTAATCCCGATCATCTGACGGCTCTTTATAATAAATCGCTTACTTACAAAAAGATGAACAATCCCGATAAGTATGGCGAGGCTATTGATATTTACCTTGAAAAATTAAAGGCTGCAGGGGAAACTGCTAAGGCAGAACAGGCCAGCCGCTCAGCGCTGGAATATTTCAGGGGGCTTGCATCGAAAGCCAACAGGGATAATAAGTTGACCGAAGCTATTGAATTATTGAACACCGCCTGCAAGTATAGTGAGGATAAAGATGTTTATTATTACTATGCAGCTGTATATAACAAGCAGAAAAAATATGCCGATGCTGCCATAAATGCTCAGAAAGGACTCGATATGGAAACAGGTACACCCGAGGACAAAGCTAAATTCTATTATGAGCTTGGCGTTGCACAAGCAGGAAAAGGAGATACTGCAAATGCATGCAACTCATTTAAGAACTCGATGTACGGAACCTTCCTCGAAGCTTCAAAAGGACAACGAACGAACCTGAAATGTAATTAGACTCTACTCGTTGATAGATTATTAAAGCGTGAACTATTTCACGCTTTTTTTATGCCATTCAGTAAAAAAGAAAACCTGCTTAAACGAATATCAAGCAACAAACCTCATATTCTCATTTTGCCAACATTTAAAGTCTCTTCAAACAGGCAGCGAAATGTAAAGATACTTAACAGGTGAGAGGCTCTATTTCGACAGTACCTGATCGCATTCTGTTTGTATTGCAGCGACTGCTGTCTTTTCTTTATCGTTGAGAATATCGGTAATTATGACTTTATAGAATTCATTTTTCATCAGAGCATTATTTTTAACCAGGATGGGAATATAATGTTCGCCATAACCCCGGGCTCCGCCGCGTGAATTAGTTCTTTCAACGAGTAATGTTTGTGTCTTCCCGATAAAACGTTTCCGGTATTCCAGTTTCATTTTTTCTGACAATTCGCGGATGATGGCGCTACGCTCGTTTTTAATCGTTTCGCTGATCTGATCAGGCATACTATCAGCTTCGGTGCCAGTTCTCCTTGAATATTTAAATGTGTGGATATGGCTAAATCCAATGGTTTTAACGACGTTGCATGTTTCGTTAAAATCATCTTCAGATTCTCCCGGAAATCCCACAATGACATCGGTAGTGAAGTTGAAATTGCTGTATTTCTTCTTTAGTTTAGTGATGATATCAATATATTGTGTCACAGTATAAAAGCGCCGCATTCTTGATAATACCCGGTCCGATCCGCTCTGAATACAAATATGCAGATGCGGGCAAAGCTTTGGATTTTCAAACAAGTTGATGAACTTATCCGAAATTCCTTCAGGTTCTATCGATGAGATTCTTATCCTGAAATCGCCCCGAATTTCAAGTATCTTTTCAATGAGATCGTCAAATCTTACACCCTGATGATTATACCGGCTTATATTTACGCCAGTGAGGACCAGCTCGCGGTTACCCAGTTCAACGGATATTCTTATATTTTCAAGAATGTCTTTCACAGGGCGGCTTACTGCAGCGCCCCTGACTGATGGTACAATGCAATAGGTACAGAAATTATCGCATCCATCCTGTATTTTAATGGCGCTTCGTGTATGAAACCCTCTTTCAACTACGCTGAAATCGAAAAGGTTCCCATGTAGGCTGTCCATGTCGGGTATTTCTCCCCGATAATGGGCATCTACGATTGATACCAAGGAACTTTTACGGCGATTATCAATTGCATACGTAATGATTTTGTGATTGTTAAAATATTCTTCCTGGTTTGTTACCATACATCCTGCAGCAATGATCAAAGCGCTCTTATTGTTTTTGGCTGCCTGATTTATGAAGTACTTCGACTTACGATCGCTCTGGTTGGTTACTGTGCATGTGTTGATGATATAAATATCCGCTTTCTCAGAGAAGTCAACAATTGCATAACCGGCACGATCAAAACCGGTAACCAGGGCATCCGTCTCAAACTGATTCAGTCGGCATCCGATCGTTTTAAAGGCTACTTTTTTCATTATGCGCGGGAAAGTTCTTCGTTGTATATCTTACAAAGTTCTCCCTCTGTGGCAAATTCTGCTGCAGATGTGATCCGGATATCTACGAATTTGCCAATGAGAAGGGGATTGTCCGATTCAAATCGGACTATAATTTTACCTTCCGTCAGCCCTGATAGATAATGATGTTTTCGGTCGGTCCCGGTTACCAGTACTTTCATCGTCTTTCCAATCATTACCTTGTTGTGCGCGAGCGAATGTTCCTGTAACAGTTGACTCAACCGGTGAAGCCTGTCTTTTTTTACATCATGCGGTATATCATCATCCCATCTTGCGCTTGCAGCGCCCGGGCGAGGCGAGTAACGTGCTATATAAGCCATGTTGAAACGGATATCTTCCATGGCCTTATAAGTATTCATGAACTGTTCCTCTGTTTCACCTGTAAAACCGACAATGATATCGGTAAAAATGGTTGCCGCAGGTAAGTAATGATGTACCGAACGGATGATCTTCTGGTAATCGCTGTAGGTATGGTTTCGCTTCATATGTTTCAGCACTACATCGTCGCCCGACTGAAGCGGGAGATGAATCTGTTTTGCCAGGCAGTTATGCTCGCTGATTACACGAAACACATCATCGTTCATGTCGCATGGATGTGGCGAGGTAAAATAAACCCAGAAATCCCTCCCCGATGTATCGCCATATTCACCGATGGATTTGAGCAATTCCGGGAAAGACAGTTCTTCACCTTTCTTATCAAGTCCGTAGGAATTCACATTTTGCCCAAGGAGGGTGATAGATTTATAACCTCTCTCAACAAGATCATGCAATTCATTCATTATTTCATGCGCCGGCCGCGATATCTCACGCCCGCGTGTATATGGTACAGCACAGAAAGTACAGAATTTATCGCATCCGTTTTGGATGGGGATGAAGGCTTCAAAATCCGATTGATAATGGGGGTGAATGTTCCAGAAACCGTTTATCCGGGTTTCAGGTTTTTTCATCATGACCGGCTTTCCGGCAATGGTTTTTTTGTTTCCATCGACGATCAGCATTTGAAAATCGACCATTTCAGGTAGTTGAACATCCGGAATTTTCGACAGGTTATAATTTACCAGAGAAAGAGGTGTTACTACCCCATATTGCCTGATCATTTCAGGGAGCTGAATAAGTTCACTGATCTGGAAGATCATATCGAACAGTTTCAGGAACTTCTCCCGGTCGGCAGGAAGAACACATCCTGTTACAAATGTCAGTATGTTCTTCTTATTTTTCCAACGGTTCCATTTACTGATACGGGTATAAACCTTGTCGATAGCTTTTTGCCGTACCGAACAGGCAACAATGCCAAGCAGGTTTGCTTCTTCTTCAATGTCAGTCCACAGGTATCCCATCTCTTCGATAACTGTTGCCACGCGCTCGCTGTCCGATTTATTCATCTGGCAACCTAATGTCACTAAGTGATAATGCATCATTTCAACTCCGGCTGATAAAAATGTTATTTAGTCAACTCTGGTTTTTGGTTTATCCGGGTTCATCCCGGTTAGAATGAAGATATCAGTACCTGGTTTATCTTTTATTGATGGCGCAAAGATAAACGAAAGGTTGGATCAATATTATACCATTGGCACGAAAAAACTATACGATTTATACGGTGAAAGTGTTTGCCTGCACTATTAAACAATGGGTATAAAATGAAAAATAAAGATTTTTTGTACATTACCCGTTGGAAATCTGCCGGCAATGAAAATGATACCCTATACCCTGCTTAGAAGATTTAAATATGCCATCTTTCGTGGGTTAAAATATTGTCTCCTGGCGCTTGGCATTGTCATGTTACTAGCTATACTCCTGAGCTTCACCGATTATCCTTTTTGGGCTTACTACTGGCTCGGGACGCATAATTCAGAAATGGAATCGGATCCCGATCTGATAGTCGTGATGGGGGGAGGAGGAATGCCCAGTCCCGATGGTTTAATCCGGTGTTATTACGCTGCAGAAACAGGTACACAATATCCTCAGGCGGGAATTATTATTGCCGTTCCGGCAGATACAGGCCTTCATGAGGAATCACCTGAATTATTAATGGCCAGGGAGCTTATAATCCGGGGAATAGACAGCTCCAGAATAAGGTATGAGAAGAATGGATACAATACACGGACCCAGGCAATAAATATTCTGTCAGTTGTTGGAATGGAAGCAGCGGATACGATTTCTGTAAGAATCATTACTTCTCCTGAGCATATGATGCGATCGGTGGCAACTTTCAGGAAAGCCGGGTTTAAGTACGTTGGCGGAATGTCTTCCTTTGAGAAAGCGATTACAGAAGAAATGCTTTTGAGGAAACGTGGAGACAGGCATGATATTGAAGATGAGAAACAGGCTCTTGCCATCAGATACAACATGTGGAACTATCTTAAATATGAGATTACTGTATTGCGCGAGTATTGCGCTATATGTTATTATAAATGCAGGGGATGGATGTGAGTCGTTTCAGTTCTTTCCAGATCACTGTTTTCATCGCAAAACTCACTGCAATAAACATCAAAGAATATCATTGCTGTCCGGGTAAAACGAATGGATAATCCTAACGTATGGTTATAGCAAGAGTTATTTGCATTTTTGATTTAGTGGGCTCAAACAATTAAAATTAGAATTAATGCCACAAGGAAACTACGACACAATGGTTTCACAAATATGCAACAGGCTAAAAATAAACTTCTTAGTGTTTTCTTTGAGCCTTGGTGATTTAGTGGCATATAAATTTTTTAACTTTTACCGGACAACAGTGAAAGAATATATTTTTGCATTCAAAATTGATACCTGTGATTTTACCTGCTTCATTCGAAAATAAACTCGGCTTCGATCGCATCCGGCAGTTGATCATGGAAAATTGTCTGTGTGAATTAGGGAGAAAGAGAGTACGCGAAATATCCTTTGAATCGTCCTTAAATATCGTCGATCATGAGCTCTGCCTGACCGACGATCTCCGCAAAATTCTGTTGTTTGAGGAACACTTTCCACAGGAGAACTACCTGGATGTTACGGAATGTCTGAGAAAGATCAGGGTGGAGGGCACCTACCCGGAAATCCAGGAATTGAACGACTTACGAAGATCGACCGCTACTTTCAGGGAGCTGGAAAGGTTCTTTTCTTCACAGGATATCAGGGAGAAATATCCGGTCGTCTGCAATGAATTTGCCGGATTGAAGTTCTTTCCGGTTGTCGGTAAACGTATCGATTTAGTCCTGACTCAGCAAGGGCAGGTGAAAGACAATGCTTCAGCCGAATTAAAAACGATACGTGAGCAGATGAAACAGAAGCAGGTTATGGTAGCCCGGCGTATCCAGAATATATTACGTTCAGCGCAGAAGGATGGGCTTATTGAAGCCGATGCTGAAATAACATTACGTAACGGCCGGCCCGTGATTCCGGTTCCGTCCAATAATAAACGCAAACTTGGAGGCCTGGTGCACGACGAATCCTCTACGGGAAAAACAGTATTTATAGAACCCGGAGCTGTGGTGGAACTCAATAACGAATTAAGGGAGCTTGAATATGCCGAACGCCGCGAGATCATTAAGATCCTGATACATTTTGCCGATGATATCCGTCCCTATAACGACGATCTGCTGGCCCTGTTTGACCTGCTGGGCAAACTGGATTTCCTCCGGGCTAAAGCAAAAACTGCTATAAAGATAAATGCAGTAAAACCGATATTGAGCGATAAAAACTATTTTCGTTGGAAGAGAGCTGTTCATCCATTGCTTTATCTTACCCATGCAGCCGAAGGGAAAGAGGTTGTCCCGCTCGACATACAACTTGATCACAATCACAGAATATTAATTATTTCGGGACCCAATGCAGGAGGGAAATCAGTCTGTCTTAAAACTGTAGGATTGTTGCAATACATGCTGCAATGCGGAATGCTGGTGCCTCTTTCGGAAAATTCGGAATGTTGTTTATTCAATAAGATCTTCATCGACATTGGCGATGAGCAATCGCTCGAAAACGATTTAAGCACGTATAGCAGTCACCTGCTAAATATGAAGCAATTCATCCGCTCGGCCGACCAGCACACCTTGATTCTCATAGATGAATTCGGGACAGGTACCGAACCTGCCCTGGGAGGGGCAATAGCCGAAGCCATCCTGGAAGAGTATGTCAGGAAAGGAAGCTATGGTGTAATAACGACCCATTACACCAACCTGAAGCACTTCGCATCGGAGACTGAAGGAGTTATTAATGGGGCCATGCTTTTTGATACACAACGTATCAAGCCCTTGTATCAACTAGCCATTGGTAAGCCGGGAAGCTCCTTTGCCATTGATATTGCACGGAGCATCGGGTTGCCGGAAGAGATACTGAAAAGTGCAGCGTCGAAACTAGGGGAGGATTATATCAACTCGGAAAAATACCTGAGGGAAATATTACGCGATAAGAAGTATCTCGAAGAAAAGCGGCATCGCATCCGTAAGGTTGAACGTACCCTCGACGATCTTTATGCGAATTACAGCGACGAGTTGGAATCAATACAGAAAGAACGGAAGAAAATCCTTAATGAAGCGCGTGCACAGGCGAAGGAAATACTTAACGATACAAATAAAATTATTGAAAAGACCATCCGTGAAATTAGGGAGAGCAGCGCCGATAAATTAAAAACACGGGAAGCCAGGGAGCAGGTTGATGGATTCAGGCAGAGGCTGGAAGACGATGAAATGAAAAGCGATACTTATGATCAAAAGATCAGCGAACTTGAGCAGGCGGGCAAGCGGCTTGCCAAGCACAGTACGGAAATAGAGCGCCCAAAAATAAGTGAAAAGAAAATTAAATCTAAAGCAGACTCACCCCTGGAGGTGGGAGACCGTGTAACATTAAAGGGATTCGATACAGTTGGGGAGATCATGGAAGTTCATGACAAAACACTTCTCGTATCCTTCGGCAATATGGTCACAAGCATTGAGCGTTCGAAAGTAGAGAGAGCTTCCGGCGATAACACGACAAAGAATCAGAAAAAGCAACAAGTTATTGTCAGCGACCTGAGCGAGAGGAAGCTGAAATTCAAACCGGAAATCGATGTCAGGGGAAAGCGGGCAAACGAAGCTCTCGAGATTGTCCGTAACCTGGTGGATGATGCATTGTTGGTCGGGGTCCGAAATCTGCAGATACTTCATGGGAAGGGTGACGGTATACTTCGACAATTGATCCGCGATTATCTTAACTCGTTAAATGTAGTAAAAAAACTGAGCGATGCCCATGCCGACCGCGGTGGGCCGGGGATCACGCTGGTTGAGTTGGATTTTTAAAATCTTTATGTCTCAGATCTAATTAATGTATGAGTTGTATGTTTATGTACTCACCCCCAATTTAGTCCAGAGGTATGGTTTAACATCCAGTCAAGCTATAACCTAATATAAAACTGCGTGGATGTACAAAAATTTTAATATTCAACAATTTTCATTCTCTGTGTCCTTTATGAATACCTCCGTGTTCTCGGTGGTTTGATGATTTAGAGACTGTCTGAAAAATTTCTATCATGCATAGTATCAAAAAAATTTATTGATATCATATTAATAACTACATTCGGCTTATGACCAGAGAATCATAGTGTAACCTTGGTGTCCCGAATCATTCGGGATCGAGTCTTTGTGGCTATACTTTTTTGCCACTAAAACTCAACGACACAAGGAATCACCCAAACTTAGACAGTCTCTTAAAATTATTAACCACAGAAAATAAATGAGATCACAGAGGCTTTTAGGCGGCCTTGAATCAAAGGAGCTGATTAAAAAATGAAATCTTTGAAATACCCGAAAATTAAGAGAATAGCCTGTTCATTAAGAAGAAGGCAAACGCCAGCTGAAAAAATCTTCTGGAAGGAATCGCCTCTAAAGATAAGAACTACATCTGAAAATTGTTAATTACTATTATTCTCCTGAATTGATTATTTTTATAGTAATCTGTATTTTTATTTCTTTATAATGTCACATAATTAAATTGTGTTCGTATATACTAACTAAACTTTGGAGTAAGCCGAAAATCCGTCAAAGAGTAGGCAATACCTAATACCTTATATGAATGAAAAAAGCAACATTATTTTTATCGATGGGATTGTCAGTATTGTTTCTCCTCAATTCCTGCACAAAAGAAGAAACTGACGACCGCGATGATTTTGTAGGTTCGTGGAGACTACATGAAACCTATACAATTACCGGCTGGGGTACCGGCACTGAGGATTACAATATTACTATTACTAAATCATCAGCAGAGAGCAATAAAATATTGATATCCAATTTTGGGAATGTTGATGCTGGTTTTGTTGTTGATGCAACAGTGAGCGGAAATAGCTTTACAATTTCTACTTCTGTTACATATGATGGCGATGTTTTTAGTATTACGGGATCAGGTAGTCTGAGTAATGGCCAATTAAATCTTAATTATAATATTTCAGGATACTGGAGTGGTGTTTGTACCGGAACAAAGATGTAAAAATACTTGGGCTCAAAGTTAGGGCTGTCTTCTTCAAGGGCAGCCTTTTTTTGTTTCTGTATGCTTTGAATGTTTTTTGATATGGCTTACATTTGGCAGATATACCTGTTACATGTCAACCATTTTGGTCTATACAAAAAGCATAAATCCCCGCATTGAATACGCGTTGAAAATTGTATTCCGCGTTGTATTGGGAATCGACTTCAGTATTATATTAAAGAAAGAAGAATTTATCGGTCAGCAGGGTATTAAAATCAATTACTCTGAAGAAGAGGTCCCGTCTTCTCTTCAGGTCATGCCATGCGGTTTGCTTAACGAAAATACCATTCACCCCCAGACTATTAATGTCTCATCCTGGAATGAATTACCAATAATCTTTCAGACTAACAATCCTCAGGTACCTTTCGATCTGTTTTCAGCTGTATTCTATCTCGTAACAAGGTATGAAGAATACCTGCCTTTCGAGACCGACCAACACGGAAGATTTGAAGCCGGAAAAAGTGTTGCAGCACGCGAAAACTTCCTGCGTATTCCTATTGTGGAT
Organism: uncultured Bacteroidales bacterium; assembly: GCA_964634105.1. GTDB lineage: Bacteria > Bacteroidota > Bacteroidia > Bacteroidales > UBA10428 > UBA10428. The sequence goes on from CAZWIU010000009.1 coordinate 53,446, forward strand.
CTCTGGTGCATCGCGCTGGCAAAGCAATTAGGCATTGCCGATAGATGTTCGAATATACAATCGAATAACTATTCTTTTAAAGTCACTGTCGATGTTGATGTTCCATGGAGTTTCAGGAATAAAGGATTGGTTTATTCTGTGGGATCTGTACTACGAGATTTGTTTACGGGCCGGTTCAGGAATTGTGTACATCGTATTTCGGTCATCACAGGTTTGAGAAACGATCCCGGAGATAATTATAAATTGCTTGAACAAACTGAAAAACGGATCGGCCATTCAATACGCTATTTTATTCTTTGCAGGAAGTATGATACAAATCATAAGAATCTATCGATTGGCAGGAGTTCATTTCATAAATTACTTGAACAACTCGACCGCAAGAAGAAAGTGAGTATACATCCTTCCTTTGCTTCATCAGAAAATTCTGCATTGCTTAAAGAAGAAATAGATTATCTCTCGGGGGTATTGGACAGAAAAATTGATGCGAGCCGACAGCATTATTTACGTTTATTTTTCCCAGGTACGTACCAAAAGCTCATTGAACATGGTATTCTTGCTGATTTCTCCATGGGGTATGCCTCGCAAACAGGTTTCAGGGCAGGAATAGCCCGTTCCTTTAATTATTATGACCTGTCGACCGAACAAGAAACCAGACTGCGTATTTACCCATTTCAGGTGATGGACAGGACCTTATTAAGTTATTTGAAGTTATCGCCTGAAGCGGCTGTTCAGGAATTTGATTATTATACAAATATTATCCGCTCAGTCGGGGGTGAGTTCATTTGTCTATGGCACAACGACAGTCTTTGTGATTACGGAGAGTGGAAAGGATGGAGAAAGGTGTTTGAAAATACGATTGAAATGAATGAGTACATATGATACGGTACCTGCCACATAATGAAATCGATAAAGCTCGCTGGGATCGATGCATTGAGGGTGCATCCAACAGAATAATATATGCTCTTTCATGGTATCTCGATATTGTTAGTCCGGGTTGGGATGCATTGGTTAAAGACGATTACGAATCGGTAATGCCGCTGACATGGAAAAAGAGATGGGGTTTAAAATACCTGGTACAGCCTGCATTTTGTCAACAATTAGGGGTATTTACAAATACCATGGAAATTATTGGTATCGACGACTTTATTATGCATATACCCAGAGAATTTCTGCGATTCCGAATTCAGCTTAATAAATCAAATTCAATAACTAATAGAAAAATTAAAACGGTAAACAAAATAAACTTCGAGTTAGAACTTCGGGAATCCTATTCTAGTTTGTTTAATAATTTTTCAGGTAATCACAAAAAGAATATTAAAAACGGAAGAAACAAGAATATTACTATAGAAAAAACATCAGATCTGACATCATTTTTCAATTTTTTCACTGCTAACCATATCAATAAATTCAAGTTGGGTGAGAAGGCTTATGAGGTTCTTGAAAAAATACTATATGTAATGCAGTCAAGGAACTGCTATGAATTATACTTTGCCTATTCCGATAATGGAAAGCCAGCCGGTGCAATTTATCTCATAAAAGAATTCGATCGATGGATTTTACTAATTACCGTAGCTGATGAACAGGGGAAAAGAAAAAAGGCTGTATACCTTCTTCTTGACCATTTCATTCATATCCATGCAGGGAGTAATGAAATCCTCGATTTTGAAGGATCTACGTTAAAAGGAGTAGCAGAGTTTTTTAAGGGTTTTGGAGCAGAAGCGTTTAGCTATTTGTATATCTCAGGTAGCCGTCTTCCGCTCTTCTGATTCTGTTTATGAAGTGTACCCGCTGCTGATGATCTTTTATAAAATGTTTCCGGTTGCAAACAGAGAATATGTTCTCAGGATTTCTTTTTTTTGAAACGTATTACCAGGAGTATGCCTGCTAATATAATGACTGTGCCCAGTATAAAAATCCACCAGTTGAATTCTCTGGGGATGTACTTATAGGCAATATCATTCAAAGCAGGATTATCAGTAGAGCTGAAAATTTCAGAAAAAGAAAAATACTGAAGCAAATAGCTTGTATAATCCCATGTATATGATATTATAACAACTACCGATCCAACAATCAAGAATATCCATGACAGGATTCCGATTCTTATCGTTTTGCGTTTTTCTTCACGAATAATGATCAGCAAACTCAGCCAGATCATTAAGAAAGCTAATATTACCGGTGTAATTACCGGGCCAACCCAGGTTACGGGGATCATAAAGAGGATATCCCATGTAAGAAGGGACTCGGGCCAGTTTACAAGGATTTTCAAAAACACGTAATAAAAGATATCCCAGAGTGCAAAGCTGTAGAGGAAGTAAGCGAATTTCTGCTGGTTAGAGTTACCCGCAATTATTGCAACGGCGATAAGCATGAGTATGGTTGCAGCTTCACGTCCGATTTCAGTGAGAATAATTGATTTATCAACAGGATTTAACGGGAAATCAAAACCATAGGGATAGTATTTAATCCGCAGGTAAACAACCACTACACTTTCAAGGTAGGCCATCGCAATGCTGTAGATGGTTACCCATACCAGGGTACGCTGCCATGAAAGCTTATTGCTCATAGGCTTTTGTATTATTTAAAACCGGAAAATGTAGGTGATAGTTCCTTTTTGAATGGGCTCTGCATCGGCTTTGCTGTCGAAACGGCTTTGAAGAGCCGCATTTTTAGCGACACTCAAGAGGTAACTGTCGACCGTTGTGGATCCCTTTACACCGGGCGTAGCGCTAACAACATTTCCATCCCGGTCAACCTTGATTTCGACCACAACCTTACCCTCTTTGTGCGTATCAACCTGTGGCAAGGGGAGTGAAAGCGCGTTACGGCCGGTCAGGAAGAAACCAGGACGGTTACCCGTACCACCACCTGTTCCATGGTAATCGGTTTCGGTTGAACCTTCCGGACTTCCCTGGTTGCCAGTGCCTCCTGCAACGCCCTCCGAACCTGTCGATTGTGTATTTTTCTTAGCGCCGGTATATAAGGTTTTAGGATCAATTTTGGGCTGTTCCTCCTTAACAGTTTCTTTTTTTTGATCCGTTTTCACTATTTCCTTTACAGGTTGTTCTTTTTTTTCCTCTTTTTTCTGCCTGGGCTTCTCCGCTTTTAGTGCAGGAGCTTCCTCATGCTGTTGTGTCATGATCCGCTCTTCTGTTTTTTCCACCACTTCCTGTTTAGGCTGCTGTTGTATTTGTTTGACCTTCTCGAACGATTGTACAGGTTCTTCCCTGCCTGATCCGGTTTCTTCATCACCGAAGTTGATCAGGATGCCTTCCTCACCGGGCAATGGCAGAGGGGTTCTGAATCCAAAGATCAGAAAAAGAATAAGTATGATTAGGTGAAAGAAAACAGTACCTATTAATCCCCTGTTATCGAAATTCATATGCTGTTTTTTTCAGTTCAATCCTCGGGCGCTGTGGCCAAAATTACTTTATATTTATATTTTCTGGCAATATTCATCACTTTTACTACATGCTCTACCGGAACACTTTTATCGGTATGGAGGGCAATGGTCGGATCAGAAACCTTATCAAGTTCTTTCAGCAGCAAAGGCTCCAGTTGCTCAAACGAAACGCGGGTAGTACCCATATAATAATTCAGCCCGGCTGTGATTGAAATTGATACCTGTGGCTTGGCAGGCGTCTGATTATTACTTTTAGGGAGCAGCAATTTTACGGCATTAGGAGCAATAAGTGTCGATGTAAGCATGAAGAAGATAAGCAAAAGGAATACCATGTCGGACATGGAAGCCATGCTGAATTCAATACTTGGTTTTGTAGTCCTCTTGAGTGCCATCAGTAATGATTATTTCACGGGTTCATTCAACAGGTCCATAAACTCCATAGTGGAAGCTTCGAGTATGTTTACCACTTTATTGATCCTGGCAGTCAGATAATTATATGCCAGGTAGGCAACTATACCAACAATAAGCCCGGCAACTGTAGTGATCATAGCCTGATAAATACCGGTCGAAAGTAGTTTGATATCAATATTGTTTCCGGCATTGGACATATCGTAAAATGCCCGAACCATACCCATCACAGTTCCTAAAAAACCGATCATGGGCGCTGCTCCGGCCGATGTAGCCAGTAAAGAAAGGCTCTTTTCAAGCGATGCTACCTCAAGATTACCCACATTTTCGATGGCTGTATTAACATCCTGTAATGGTCTGCCAAGGCGGTTGATTCCCTTTTCGATCATCCTGGAGACCGGTTTATTTGTGCTCTGACATAACTTAACAGCCGAGTCCAGCTTTCCTTCATGGATATAGTCTCTGATGCGGTCCATGAAATTCGGATCGAATTTCTCTGCCTGTTTTATTGCATATAGTCGTTCGAAAAAAATATACACGGCGAGTAATGAGAGCAATAGTATGGGCACCATAATCCACCCGCCTTTCATGGCCAGATCAAAAAATGGCATCTTTAGTTCTCCGGCGCTTTGTGCCACAGCTTGTGTGGCAGCCTCATTAACACCTGCCTGCAGGATTATAAGAAGATTCATCATAGTAGTTTATCTGTTTCTCTAAAATTATAAAAACGAAAGAGGAAGAAATTTATTTCTGATGTGTTTTTTTAAACATCTAGTTAGTATCCGTATCTGCCTCTTCCGGTATATTCTTTTTCTTTCTTCCGGTGAGTGCAGCCCAATACTGGCCCAATAGTTCGCCGAATGAATCGAATTCCTCCTTATAGAAAATTCCGAGCCCCTGTGTATAGGGCGATTCTTCGATGATATCCTCATCGTTAGAGCGGTTAAACGCCCTGACCCGTACCTTCCCTTTTTTATTTATTTTATAATCGATGTCGAAATCCCCTGCAAACTTATCTGAGTTTTGCGCTGCTGCATTTGTTTGGTAATCGATACTGCCATTAATACTTAAACGATCGTTCAGCAGCTGTGTTGAAAGTGCTACTTCAACTTCATCCGATTCTCTTCCTCCCCCTGGCCGGTAAGAAACGTCGACATTAACATCGTTGCTTATCTGTGAAAGCCAGTTGTTCAGCTGATTTGAAAGCATTTCGCTCGCATTGCTGTATGCCGCCATTATTCCCTCGTTGGAAGAACCATCTGTCTGGCCCTGGGAAGGAGGAAGGAAACGATTCATCACCAGCAGCGAAAGGAACTGCTTACTCAACTCTTCTTCGGAGATCTTGCTTTTCACACGGTTCCGCAAATCATCATCCGAATATGGAAGTGTTAAATCCAGTCCAATATCAGGCGACATCAGCATTCCTGTCAGGTATGTCTTGCAATCGACTGTGACACGATCGGTATATACTTCGCCCAATAAATCACTCAGGGGTGCCCGCACCTGGTATTTTGCTGTTATATTAACAGTAGCGTTAAATGGATCGCCGGTCCATCGCATGGTGCTGCCCTGTTCAATGTCGAGGTGTTTGTTGATGAGGTTCTGAAGAGTGAACAGATAGTCTCCCTTGTCAATTACATATTCACCGAACATTTCAAATGTCCCCAGCGTATTTATGGAGAGTTTCATAGCCCCCGATCCTCGTGCTTTGATTATATCTCCTATAGTAGGATCGAACACGATCTGAACTTCTGCATCGGGAGTAACATCCAGGTTAAAATCCATCTGCATTCCGGAAAGATTTACAACTTGTTCGGTCTCCGATACGTCAGCATTAAATTGGTTACTACTGGTATCGGTGCGGATAAAGGTTATATAATTATATTCCGAGACTTCCAGGTTTTGTGAAAGCGGAATCATAATCCGTGTATTTTTCCCGGTGGCAGCATCGATATCGAATTTCAATGTGGAAGGGCTACCCTTAATTTTAATAGTACCCGTGGCATAGGCAGTACCATAAAACATGCTATTGTCTGTTTCTTTGGTATTTAAGCATTGGAGATTATTTGTGCTGATATTGATATTGAGCATAATATCTTTCAGGTACTCGGTTCGTATCATTCCGCTCAGGATAGCATTATTTACTTCCTGGTCAAAGATCTGAATATCGTCAAGGACAACATTATTATTAATAATTTCAACATCGGAAGTAAAATTGTACCGGGTCTTTAAATAATCGACCGTGAAGGAATTCTTCTGGAGTTTTAGTTTTCCCGACAATGACGGTCTGCTTGCAATGCCTGTCAGGTACATATGGCCGGATATAAGTCCGCGGATATCGGAGAATATGCCTTTCACAAATGGATTAAGGATGTCCGAATTAAGCTTGTCGAGCGTAATTTCGAAATCCATTTTACCGTTTTTCGTTGGGTAATAATCGCCTTCAACCTGGAGTGTTTTGAGTTTGCCGCGTTTCGATTCGGCAACTATATTAAGCGATTGGTTTTCGTTATCCCAGAGGGAATTAATGATACAATTACCAAATTCCTGTTTGTTAAACGAGAGCCCGTCGATATTAAGGGAAGAGAAGAATAAAGGTTGTTTTTTTAATCCTGTCATGTTGCCTGTACCATTCAATAATCCGGTTAATTCGATATTAGCCGACCGGGTAAGCAGGTTTACGTTGGCAAGGTCGAAGTTATTAAATGAAAAATGCATACTATCGCCCGGGATATCGGATAATTTACCATTTGCGCTGATATACTGATTGCCGTGAAACAGGATCAGATGTTGGACAGCAATTCCGCTGCTGTCGTATTGCAAGGCAAAAGACTTTAAATTCCACACCGAATCGCTTATGGTGAGAGAGAAAGGATCAAATTCAACATGAAACGAATTATGGGGCCATTTGCCTGAGATAGCAGATTCTCCTGAAAAAGATCCTTTGTACAATGCTGAATCCCAATTGATCCAGCGCGTTTTGAATCGGGTTTTATTTGAAGTGGTCCTTGCTTCTAACGTAAAATTGTCGAGGCTGGCGCTCTCACTCAGGTAAAACTTCCGGCTGCCAATGGAAGCAAGCAGGACCGAATCGGTCGAGTTGATATCGAGAATTAACCCTTCAAGGTGGTTTGATTTGACTTTCACTTCGGGAGCAATGCATGTAAGATTCATGAAGTTATCTCTTCCCGGATAGAAATTGCAGTGCAATACGGAATTCTCACTTACAAAGTAATCAGGAACAAAAAAATCAAAGAAAGGTTGGGTTCGTTTAAACCTCACATCGATATCCATTTCGGCCGAATATCCGGTAAAATTAGCATCTTCAACCGTTGCAAGAGCCGGGATATAACTATATAAAAAATGGAGTAATTCATTCCTTAAAACACTTAATTTATATTTCCCGGTAATATCAGCATCAAGAAGTTCGGAACGTACTTTAAGCTGGTTTGTATAATCGTTGTTAACAGCAAAAACATTAAAATCGAATACCTGTATTTGTTTATTGGTTTTGGTAAACAATGAATTCAGCAAGTGAAATTCACCGTTAAGCTTATCGAAGTTCTCTCCTTCAGCTTTGGCTTTCATGAAGAAGGAAGCATGATATTCCGGATCGTTTTTGGTAAGGTTAAGCGCATACAGGTTTGCATCGATAACATTGGCGATGAAATCGTAACGATTAGCTTCTGCAGCCATATCAACCAAACCATTAAATTCCAATTTCAGATTCGGGTCATCAACCGAAACATCGCCGTTGAATTTTCTATCTGAGAAGGAGCCATTTATTTTTATATTCCTGTAAGGATAATCTTTCAGTGTAAACTTACTTATGTTCCCTTGAATGGTTGCCAGCAAAGGTTCTTTATCAGAATAGGAACCGGTTATTGAAGCATCCAGGCTTATATCCTTAACCAGATGCTCGTTTCCCAGCAGTCTCCCGATATTCAGTTCCTGTGTACTCAGTTTTCCGGAGAAAGAGATCTTACTGTTCGGATCGGGAGTTATCATGATGTCGGTATTCAGGATACCTAAATTTGTGGTCAGTTTTCCATACGATACAAAATCGTTAAAAAAGCCTGTAAAGTTTCCCTGATAATGGATATTTTCTATATTCTGAAGACTGGCAGGTAAGTTGAGTTTTTTATTTCCAGGCAGGTTGAATGAATTAATATCGGCAGTGTTGCTGATCAGTTCTTTCAAATTGAAAACAAGAAATGTGCTCGGAACATCAGGTAAGTCGCGGATATCAAAACTACCTTCCAGATGTGAGCGTTCCCCCCATACCATCCGGAAATCTCTTCCCTTCAGATTTGACAACGGCCCCGTAAAATTACCCGAGAAATTAACGGGTTGAAAATTATGCATGAAAAAATCAGTAAAATAACCCAGATCGGCCAGGTTTAACATGCTTTCATTGATCCTGAAATCATAGCGGACTTTTGTATATAGTTCAGGCACTGAAAAGTCACTGTATTTATCAAAGAACAAGGAAAGCTGTTCAGCCTCCAGAGAAGAATAACGTGTATTGATTTCCACACCGGAAAAATTCATATGCGATTTGCATAACTCAAGGTGGGCATACATGTCTTTCACCTGGAATCCGCTATGTTCAACAAATGATAACGGTGTAATGTCGAGGTTTATAGTGTCGCCATAGATGGTAAGACCGGAAATCTTCAGGTTCAGATGATTGAGCCGCATATTGCCAAAGTCGATGCCCGATGAATCGGGTTCGCTGGTTTCGTTTCGTAATACAAAACGGCTGTCGGTAATAGTGATTTTCTGTATCTTTTGACGAACCGGTCCCTTAGAGCTGGATTTTCCTGATGTTAAATAATCGATAATAAACTGAAAATTAATGGTGGAGGATGAATCAATTACAAAGTTGATGGTAGATTTTTCGAGTTGTAATTTCTTCAGAAGTATTTTGTCAGCCGATTCATTAAAAATGATGCTCATGATTACAGGTGTAACAGCGATTGCCTTTTTTGAATAAAGGAGGGTATCGCCCCGCTGATCAGCAATGAACAGATCATCAAATGTAATCCGGTTAAGACTGACAATGCTGACATCGGAATAACTGAGCTCAGTGCCTAAATGCTGCGAGAGCCAGGCAAGTATTCTGGAAACCGAATAATCCTGTACGGCAGGCAAACGTATTACTCCCCACAGAATTCCCGGCAGGATAATTAAGACCAACAACACATAGGAAGTCGTTGCAGTTATTTTTTTAATAATTTTGCGAACCATACAAGTAGTACAAAATTACTACTAATATATAGATAACTGAGACCTGATGGATATTATTATACTGGGAATTGAATCGTCGTGCGATGATACCTCTGCCGCAATCATACGCAATGGTTATGTTTGCGCGAACCGTATAGCCAATCAGGATGTTCATAAAGAGTTTGGCGGGGTTGTTCCCGAGCTGGCATCAAGAGCTCATCAGCAGAATATTGTTCCCGTGGTGGAGAGCGTCATCCGCAAAGCTGGTATAAACCTCGGTCAGATCAGTGCCGTTGCGTATACGCGTGGACCCGGTTTAATGGGAGCTTTACTGGTAGGGACATCGTTTGCCAAAGGTTTTGCACTGGCAAGAAATATCCCAACCATCGATGTAAACCATCTACATGCACATATCCTGTCCGTCTTTTTAAGAGAGGAACATGAGATAAAACCGGTTCCGGCATTTCCATTCCTGTGTTTACTCGTTTCGGGAGGTCATTCCCAGATTATGATCATTAAAAGTTTTCTTGAATCTGAGATCATCGGTAAAACGATCGACGATGCTGCCGGCGAAGCTTTTGATAAATGCGCCAAGGTGATGGGTTTGCCCTATCCGGGCGGTCCGCTCATCGACAAGTATGCTTCCGATGGAAATCCAAATGCATTTAAGTTCAGTAAGCCACAGGTCGCAGATCTAGATTACAGCTTCAGCGGATTAAAGACCTCTTTCCTTTATTTTCTGAGGGACAGGCTAAAGACCGATCCGGAATTTTTTGAGAATAACAAGGCCGATCTGGCAGCCTCACTCCAGTCAACTATCATCGATATTTTAATGGATAAACTGACCCTCGCGGTAAATCGGACAGGCATCAGGGATGTTGCTATTGCAGGTGGTGTGTCAGCTAATTCAGGACTCCGTAAAAGGCTAAAAGAAGAGGGCCTGGCAAGAGGATGGAATGTATTTATCCCGGAAATTAAATACTCTACCGATAACGCTGCAATGATTGGGCTGACAGGGTATCATAAATTCCTGGCAGGTCAGTTTGCCGATCTGTCCGATACGCCATATGCACGCATACATTTATAAGAAGGAGGTTTTCAGAACCTGTTCCGCTTCCCTTACTTTTTCATAGAATGCTTTCATCAACGCCGGATGGGTGTCGCTGATCTCGGCAATTACCCGCATAGCCCAACGGATATACTCTTTTTTCTGAAAGTCAGGCCAAAACATCCTGGTATATATGATGTCATGTATGTTGCATGTTTTATCGGATATCTTTATACACCTTGCTTCATACGAGAGCGATTTTGCTTTTACTACCTGTTCTTCCTTTCGTTTTGCCGATGAGAGCTTCATATTGTCTGTAAGCTCGAGAACAATCCGCAGAACCTTCTCGCCGAATTTTTCCATTATTTCTTTTTCGTTTGCATCAGTATCTTCAAGGGTATCGTGCAACAAGGCTGCAATCAACAGGTCTGTTGAAGGTGAGTCGAGGGTGGTTAGCAATAACCGGCAGACTTCAATAGGATGATTGATGTATGGAATGCCTGATGCCCCTTTCCTTCTTTGATGTCTGTGCTTAACAGCAGCATATTCAAGAGCTTCAAAAATTAATCTTTTTTCAGACAGAATATCATTATCAGTAATGCGTTTAACCATTAGGTATATTTCTGATTGTGTTACAAATTTTTTACGTATATCCTTTTTTTGTTGATTTACGTATAGGAATTTCAGTCTAAATTATTGTATTTTTAAAAAAATTAAGATACAGGCAAATTTCATTATCGCATGAATAACCTGCTAATTGAAAGTACGAAAAAAACACCCGAGGTAAGTTTCCATACCGATGGAAGGCTTAAAATTAGCGGACGTTCAATCCCTGAGGATCCGACTCAGTTTTATGATCAGCTTTTCGAATGGATGTATTTCTATTGCCAGGAACCAAATGATATTACTACTCTCGATATTGAACTGGAATATCTGAATAGTGGTTCATCAAAAGCGATTTTACATATCCTTCGGGCGCTTGTGGATCTTCATAAAAAAGGAAAGCGATTAACCATAAACTGGTACTATGAAGAAGGCGACGATGATTTGATGGAGCGAGGCGAATACTATGAATCAATTCTGGAATTTAAGTTTAATTTTTTCGAGACATAATAATCCCTTATCTTTATTTTTGCAGACTATCTCTTCAATGATTTATTAAGAGACCTTTTGTGAACTGTACATTTTTTGATATGCTGAAACGTTACACGATACCGGTTCTGTTATTTATCTTCTCCAGCCTTGCGAATGCCCAGGAATGTACCAATCCGAATACCACATTTAAACCCGGGGAAGAAATTGTTTATATAGCATCCTATAACTGGTTTATTATCTGGACCGAGGTGGGTGAGGTAAAGATGACGATCAATGAAACGGAGTATAAGGGCAAACCGGCTTATCAGTATACCGGATATGGACAGACCTTTAAAAATTGGGATTTGTTTTTCAGGGTTCGCGATAAATTCGAAACTATTGTCGATAGAAATACACTAAAACCTTATGAGTCGAGCCGTGAAATAAGGGAAGGAAATTACAGGCAGAACGATAAATATACCTTTCTTCATGATAAAGGAATAGTTTATTCCGAAAATAAAACGAACGATAAACCAAAAACTATCGATACCATAAAAGTTAAATCCTGTACATTCGATATCATGAGTGCGCTCTTGTATGCAAGGAATATTGATTTCTCCAAATGCCGCGTGGGCGATACTATTCCTCTTACCGTGCTGCTCGATAAGGAACTGTACCCGATTTATTTCCGGTATTTAGGTATTGAGAATTTTAAGGTAAAACATGTTGGAGAGTTCGAATGTATTAAATTCTCAGTGATGACCATTGAAGGAGAAGTCTTTCATGAGGGCGAAAACATGACGATCTGGGCAACCAACGATAAGAATCACATTGTTATATTTGCCGAATCGCCTGTTCTGGTCGGTTCAGTAAGAATTCAGATTGCCGATGTAAAGAACAACCGCTATCCTTTCACTTCACTTAAAAAGTAATATCTCTCATATGGTGCCTGAATTATTTAACCTGAATTATTCATAAAAAGAGGGTGTTTGTTACCTAAATTGTACTAAAG
>CAZWIU010000010.1:0-64969 GCA_964634105.1 uncultured Bacteroidales bacterium
ATCAACATAAATTGTTAATATACAATGCTTTATTCCAAATTTAAGGGTCAACTAAGTAATCAATTCTGAAGCCTTTTAAGCATATTAGAACGCATTTCGTGCGTAAGCAAATAGAAATATGCTGTTCCCGACGAGCTTCGCTGTCAGGATTAGTTCGACATGAATTCTTCAGATCGCATGCTCATGAAGAATTTGTCTAACTGAAGCAACCGGCGGTGAGGCTGCGGAAGCGCTGAAAGAATAAATTTTGTAGATTCTTCACAAAATTTATTTTTCAAGCTTCAGCGCTGGCCGAGCGGCAACCTGCCAGCCGGCAGGTTGGTTTAATATAATGTCTAATTATGCGACAAACGCTTGTAAGGAGCCAATTTCAGCCTTAAAGCCAATTTACCTATGTTTATAAAAAGCATGAAGTTTATTCCTGACGTGAGGTTGTATTAAATATAATATGAATTATACCTGAAAACTTTGGTTCAGCGATAGCTGAATGTGCGTCAGCGAAAATTTGCAGATTCAAATCAAAAATGTTTTTCAAAAGAATTTTTAAAAGCATTCGGGATAGGACACCGAAAATTTGCTTTAACATAATTTCGCTATCGTACTCAGAGCCACGCCACGGCGTGGTCTTAGTACTGAAATTATGTTAATCCCGACGATAAATGTCGGGACCGCGATTTCTCTGCGGTTGTCGTATAATTAATATTCGTTAAAAAACAATCTCCCTAATCTTCTGGATGATGCCCGCATCGGGGGTTTTAAAGATTGGAGCTGCTTGTCCGGGAGAAGGAGTGGTGTGTTTTTCTTTTTTAATAGAAATACTCAATATTTATCTCATCAGGTCTTTCAAGGATATATAACCCATATTCATACCCCTGGTATGAGCCAGTATTATTATTGATTTTAATTACGGGAGGTTTAATGGTAAAACCTTCCTTTAGCAGATCAATCATTGAATTTACCTGGCTCTCATTTTCGATATAAAGTTCAACTCTTCTCATAGGGCTGTGTTTAACAGTAAACAACTTGCTATTCTATAGCTATATATTATCCGCCCTTTTTCATATTGCATCCGATAGGGACGTAGGCTTCAGCATAATTTTTTAGCAGATCTTCTTCCTCCGATTTTCTATACAATGCATTGCTATTGTTATGTACATGTATATGGGAAGCACCCTTTTTGATTACGCAACCTTCACTACGATGTGCCTCCGTACGCGTTTTAATATCGCCTTCCCCGATATAAATAGCCTTCCATCTGTTTACCTCGAATTTGCAGAAAATATAATTTCCGACCTGATGCCCTGCAAATACGGTATCAATTGGGTGAATGTAATACGTATATACCTTATGACTTGCCCCAATCCATGAGAAAGTCAAGCTGTTCATGATTTTTAGTTTTTGATGTATATTTTATATTTAGTTGAGTTTTGTTCACTGAGATTATTTCTATTTTCTATACTCTTTTAACTCATCATTAAGTTCTCTGATCACCGATTTTAATGATGTCAGCTCCGTAGTTAATTCGAAAAACTGCTGATGAAGATCCTGTAAGACATCTTTCAGCGCTTCAGCTTCTCCCTTCACATGATAAAGTTGCTCCTGGATATTGATAAGAATGTTTTCGGTATCATTATTATTCGTGCTCATTCTCCGTTTTTAGAATAATTTAAGAATCAATCTCTATATCTGTAATTGAATTCAGCGGGATAGATGCACCTTCGATGATAATTGCATCGTATTGGGGCGCATTACTCACCCGGTGGAAGCCCAACATCAGGCCTTTGACTTTCTTTCCATTATTATAACTCACAATAACCCTTTCAAAAATGTATTGATCAATATTTTCCCTGGTATAGAATTTTTTCTTCATAAATGATCTGATGTGGAAAATCATTTATTCGTGAAAACACTCAAAATCTTATCCTTCTTTAACGGAATTCATCACGTAACATCTGATCAATTAGTTGAATTCTCTCATTTAATTTATCAATCTTATTTAAGTCTTCAACTATTTTAAAACCAATCCTTTTTCGCTTTTCCAGTGTATCAGCCAATTCAGGCCGACCATATTTTTTTAACAATATTCCAATTTCCTCAAATATCCCGGCAGCTGCTTTACTATTAACTTTACCTTCCAAAAGCTCTTTGCCGTATTTTCTTGTCCAGGCTTCTAATGCTTGTTTTATCTCTTGTATTATTTTATCTTTATCCGACATAAGTGTTTCTATGCTGGTTAATCCTCAAATAGCTATAGAAGTACCTTCCCTGGGCGAACTTCTGAACAAACCTTCATGGATTGAAATCCCCTATATTAGGCAACCGGATACTGTCAGAAGGATTAAGGTCGATCCGGAAGAAAATCAGTTATGATTTTTGTTCTAAAGCGACTTGAAGTTTAATAATTTCATTATCTGTTTCTCTGGCTTCATTTTATTTACCTTTAGTTGTATATATATTTCTGTTCTTCTTTATGAAGAAAACATCTACGTTTTTATGTATGGTCTTTTTATTACAAGTTTTGAGAAATCAATTGAGAATGAATTGTCAACAACTAAGTTTTTCAATGCTTGCTCTTTTGTCTCTCCGATACAATATGGCCTAATAGTGTGAGTTCCATCTTTGGTTAAAATATAAATATATGTTCCAAATCGACTATCAAACACATCTATTAATCTGCATTCTTTTACTACTGGCGCTTCGAAACAGACAAAATAAAGATTACCTATAACAAACTCTGGTACTTTCCTATTTTCGGGAGGAATATCAATTATAGGTTTACTCATTTATTTAAAATTTCGAGGTTATTCTCACCAAACACAAGCTTTAAAACCTGATCTCTAGTATCATGTCTAAGTTTTATTTGTAAGGTAGCTTCTATTCTCTCTGATGGTCTCATATCTATGTCGATATATTTTTTGGGATAAGTAATAATATCGATCAATTCAACTTCCAAAGCCTTTGCAAACTTGTATAAAGTTTGTAAGTCGGTTTTTGTAATACCTCTTTCAAATCTTGCATATTGAGACTGAGAAATTTTTAATAAGTCGGCAATTTGATCTTGACTATACCCTTTAGATTCTCTAATCGCCTTTATATTATTCAGTATTTCTTTCATAAGTCTAAAAATATACTATGCTAAAGAATTGTATTATAAATTAATAGACTAAAAAATTATATTTATAGACTTAATTATTAATATTGAGTCTATAAAAGACTTATATTTGTTATTTATAATTCCAATTTACGAACCTAAAAATGAAAAGTTATGAATGTAATAGAAGTAATAACAAGTGTAATGAGTTTGCTTGCACTTTCTCTTTTGATTTTCTTATTTGCTTTAGCTATTTATTTTTCCCTTAAAGTAGATAAGGCTTCTGTAAGTGAGCCTGATGAAGATTCGTTTAATGAATCAGATTTTATTAAAGAGCTTTCTGAAAAGACCACAAGAAAAGGTCTTAAACCTGTTTTTAAAAAGATCATTTATAATATAGATGATATTCCTGAGGCGATTATTGGAATAGTAGAATCTGAAGGGAAAGAAGTTGAACTCAACTGGTCTTTTGAATCAGGTAAATGTGAAGAGGATCATGATTTTGACCTTGTAAAAATAATAGAGATATGAAACGAAAATTTTCTATTGAAGGCAATCCACCGGCAACCATGGATGAAATCTTAAGGGTTAACCTTGAAGAAGCAGAAGCTTTAAAGCCTTTCCTTGAAAGCTTAAAAGTTGCAGAATCCAGGTATTTCGAAACAGCACTAATTAAACGGATGTCATGAAGTTGACTTTGTTATGCTATTCCTTGAATAGCTTAAAAATTTTGGTGAAAAAAATAATTAACAATATGAAATTAAACAGTGCATACCAACCAAGAACCTGTGATGCCCAAAAAGCAAAGCCATGCCAGGAGAATGATCTGATTATAATAAAAATTGGAGCTATAAAAAGGCAACATAGGCATAATATGATTATCAGGTATAGTCTCATACTGTTTTGGATATTACTTTCCTGCTCATTGATAATAAACTTAATAAACTTATATGTAACGCCGATAGCACCGAATATCGAAGCAATAAATGTTAGGATAACATACACATTGTTATCCATTATATTCCTGATCACTTCCATATCATATTTTTTTATTAGACCTACAATCTTTGAGAATTTCCAGAAATATATTAAAAAATTAACGATAACAGATGAAAAACAATCTCAAAAAAATCCTTGAAAAGCGAGGGTTCAGCAAAGTTGTGCTAACCCCGGAGTGCCTTGTTAATACGGGCCTTTACACCATGCACCGGTTCAATAAAGTGCTGAACAATGAAGGCGAAGAGCTAAAACTATCTGAGATAACCGGCCTGGCTAGCTGGCTTGGTATCGATATGAAAGAGCTTGTACAACTCAGTTCAAAAACCAGGAGGCACGAGAGTATCCATGAGCAGACCGGTAATTAACCTCGATAAATCGCAGGTCGAACGTATTTCCGAATTGTTGCTGGCCTTCAGTAACAGGCTGGAAAAGGAATACTATGCATTAAGAAAACCTCTGTACCCGAAAAGCTTGTATGAGCAAAGTATTAGTGAGCAAACCAGGAACAGGCTTATTAAGGATATGCGCGACATATCCATACTTCAAATACACCTGAAATCGATCATACAACGAAAACTATGCGCTTGACCCGATCGCAGATTATTCAAGCCTTTAACGCATACCTGCACAGTGCCGAAAACAGGATATTGCGCTCCGGCGATAACCGTACTTACGAACGACGGCTAGTCCTGCTTTATTCATTGAAAGACCTGGCTGTAAAAATATACGCACAGGACAATGTTTACGTTATCTGCGACCTGATTATTTCCAGGCGTTCGCAGCTCGCTGGTTTATATGACGGCCAGGAGTTTTCCGAACTGATGAATACCATTGAAAACCTTCAATTTAAAAAGTATGCCAGCTGCCATGGAAACTATTCGCTTTACCTATAACTGGAATACAAGGGGGAAAGGACACCCTGGTAAGCTCGATCTGAAAGCCTTTACAACCTTAAGGTTAAAGAACGAAAACAAATACAAGGTTGGAGAATTGTACCGGGTTGTCCTGGAACAGGGCAAAGAAGAAATAAACAAAGGCATTTTCCAGATTATCGATATCAGGATATTTCTCCTGAAAAACATTAATCATTTCGTTGCACTAATTGACACAGGCTATGATATAGAGACATGCCAGAACATGATAAAAAAAATGTACCAGGCTAAAGCAATTGACTGGGAAACACAGGAACTGATGTTTATTATCCTGCATAATGTCTCACTCCCTGAAAACGCATAACCTGTATGTTGGAAGCAAAAAGCTACTTTGAAAAACGAATCTTTGATGAATTAGGCGTAACCGACGAGCTTAATATAATAAAGCTTTGGAATGAGTACGACGGTCGTAAATCCAAGTTTGAGGCTGAAATATTCAGTCCGGACGAGAAAGGCAATATCCGGATACTCTTATACAATCTCGATCGTCAGGTCATCACATACGATCACCCAGGGGCTACCCCGACAAAGCCAAATATCAATAACAACAGATCACAAACTTTTTATGTAACCAGGCTTTGTGAACCGGTTACCTATACCGACAAAGAAGGCGAAATACAGGTAAAGAAATACGATATACCAAAAGGGGCGGGGACGTATCCCTTTATCACTCCCGGTATTATTGAGAAATTCGAAAAGAAAGAAAAGATCACAACCCTGGTACTTACCGAAGGTTATTTCAAAGCCTTTAAAGGCTTCATTCACGGCCTGGACATTATCGGCCTGAGTTCAATCACTCACTATAAGCAGAGGGATACCGGGAAAATGTATTTCGATATAATCCGGGTAATAAAGGAATGCAAGGTCGAAAATATTATAATCCTGTACGATGGTGATTGTTTGAATATTTCAAGTACGGCCCTGGCAAAGGAGCGGGATTTATATACCCGGCCTGCCGGTTTCTATAGCAGTATTTCAACGATCTATGAGCTGCTCAAAGATTATATAAACGACCTGAATATAAACCTTTACTTCTCCCACGTTCTGAGCGACTGCCTCCCGGAAAAGCCGAAAGGACTGGATGATCTGCTGATCGCAGTAAAAAAGGATGTTCCGGAAGTAATCAGCGACCTGCTGCAATTCAGTAAACCAGGCCACTACTTCTATAAGGCGAATATTACAACAGGCACAGCACGGCTCGCAAAATATTTCGCTTTTAACCATGTGAACAACTTCTATGAGCTGCACGGCTGGGCTATTAAAGACCGGAAATTCGTTTTCCGCGGGACACAATACCAGTGGAACAACTCAACCAGTGAATGTGATGTAATAATCCCCAGCGATGCAAAGAATTATTTCCGGGTAGGGGACTTTTACTATGAATTCGTTCACATACCGAACAAATACAAGCAGCTTGAAAAGACCTTTCACCGGAGGTTAAAAAGCACTATCCTGGACGATCATAAGGCATCACCTAATTTCCTTCGCCATATCCCTAAATACAAAGCGTTTTGCAATATTCCGGATCATGTTAACTATGTCCAGGTGCAGAACAATTGCTTTAACGTTTACGGTGAGTTTGAACACGAACCCGATAATGAAGGCAATTGCAGGACGATCCTGTTTTTTCTTAAGCATATTTATGGTAAGCAGTACCGGCTGGGAGTCGATTACATTCAGCTGCTTTACCAGAAACCAACACAGATTTTACCGATCAAGTGCCTGGTATCGCGTGAAAACAATACCGGTAAAACAACCTATATAAAGTTCCTGAAGGCCATGTTTACAAGTAATTGCACGGTTATAGGGAACGAAGAACTAAACAGCGCTTTTAATGCTAGCTATAGCAATAAGCTTATCATAGCCTGTGAGGAAAGTTTTATCGAAAAAAAAGGATCCATTGAAAAAATCAAAAACCTGAGTACAGCTGATAAGATCATGATGAATGCAAAGGGCAAGGATCAGGTTGAGATCGATTTTTTCGGCAAGTTTATCCTGGCCAGTAATAACGATGATGATTTTATATACGCTTCAAATTATGATATACGCTACTGGGTGATCAATGTGCCAAAGCCTAAAGAGGATAATGTCAACCTGCTGAACCAGATGATAGAGGAAATACCAGCCTTCCTGGCATACCTCAATAGGCGGAAACTCTCAACTACCTGTCAGTCGCGTATGTGGTTTCACCCGGATAAAATCAGAACCAGCGCCCTGCTCAAACTGATAGAAAATAGTAAACCCCGGATCGAGAAGGAAATTAATACCAAGATCAGGGACTTGTTTTTCAATTTTCATGATCCTGAAATCATGCTCACAACGCAGGTTATAAACAAAGAATTCTTTAATAACCGCTATGAAGAAAGCTACCTGAGTAAGATTATCCGTGAAAAATTCAACGTTGATTATTACCGTAACAACGAAGGCCGGGCCATTGCAAAACAATATCTAATCCCGCGATGGCAGTGGAATGATATAGACCAGAAGTATGAACGGTATTATGAAAAAAAGATAGGTCGGCCCTTTGTGTTTAAGATAGAACAATTCCTTACAGCGAAAGAAATTGAAGATATACAGCACCTGTCGGAGACTATTGCCCAGCAGGAGCGCTCAAACGAATTACCCTTTGACCGATGAGTTTTGAGAATATTGTATACCAGCAGCTCGACGCTTTAAAGCCGGGTGAACGGATCAGGCTCGATCCGAAGCATCCGAATTATACGCGGTTTGTCGAACTGGCAAAGGAATACATCGATACGCACAAATACGGTAACGGGATTGAGTTTTCAGCCGATTACCTGGTAGTAAAGAAACAGAGCTGGCCAGTAACAACACAAAGAAAGATACTTAATGCAAAGGATTCCAAATAAATATGATGGAGGGAAGAACGGCTCCGGGACATATCAGCAGATCATAAACCTGATACCGGAACACGATTGGTATTTTGAATTGTTCCTGGGATCCGGGGCAATCCTGAAAAACAAGTTACCAGCTCGTATCAGCTTTTGCATGGATAAGGATCCGGGGTTAATCGCCTCCTGGAATAGCCTGGGGTTGCCTGGTTATATTTTTAAATGTTCCGATGCGATATCATTCCTGGAATCAGCTGTAGATCTTCTCAATGTTATTCATGATACCGCCGGCCGTATCTTTCTTTACCTGGATCCTCCATACCCATTTTTTGTGCGCCGGTCCTTGGAAAAGCTTTATAAAAACGAATTGACAGACCAGGATCATGAGCGCCTTTTAATGGTCTGCAGTAACGCACTATTCCCGGTTGCGATATCATCCTATAAAAATTCATTATATGACCAGTATCTGAAGGGTTGGAATATTCATGAATTTGAAAGCATGACACGCCAGGGCTTAAGGACTGAATGTGTTTACTTCAACTATGAATCTCCCGAAAAGCTGCACGATTACAGGTATATCGGCAGGAATTTCCGTGAGCGCGAAAAAATGAAACTGGTAAAAAAGAACATGGTATCGAAGTTTAACCGGATACCTGCAGTATTAAGGAATTCAATTATTCAAGAACTAAATAATAAATACAATGCCGATAAATTACAAAATACGAAAGGATAATCTTAAGCGCCGGATTATCGATGAATTCGGCGGTGAGAATAAGCTAAGGCTGTGCAACATGATCAATATGCTGATGAACTATCAAAAATCAGACATTCAGATTGGACTTCAAAAGTATGTTGATGAGCTATAAAAGTGAATTGAACTAAAATCATAAGGATATGAAAAAGTTTTGTGCAATTACACCTACGCGGGGCGACCGGCCTCTATTCCTGGAACACTGTAAAATGCAAATGCAAAAACAGACAGTGCTGCCAGGCGATCATTTTATAATCGATTACCCGGCCCGATCAGGCGATTTCGACCTGGTTGAGAGATATCAGCAGGGCATAGCCCTGGCCATGTCAAAAGGCTATGATATTGTTTATTTTATCGAAGATGATGACTACTATCCGGATGACTATTTCGAACGCATGGACATTGGTAAGAACGATATTATCGGGCTTCCCTATACCTGGTATTATCATTTGGATACCAGGTCATATATACGCATGAACCACCCCGGACGCTCATCCATGTTCTGCACAGGGCTTCGTATTTCCCGGTTTATGGATTTTGACTGGCCCGATAAGCTGACAATTTTTGTTGATATACTGTTATGGAAACACCTGGCTTTACAGCGCTTTGAAATGATAGCTCCTTTCCCTATCGGGATAAAGCACAGCGCCGGACTTCGTGCCGGTAATGGCCATAATCTTAACTTCCCGTTTACAGCTTCTGATCCAGGGTGTGATTGGTTAAAACATCACGTGAGGCCAGAATCATTTGAGTTTTATATGAACTATAAACAGGAGAATGCATGATTAGCTCTACATATAAATGGTTCCTTATCATTTGCTTGAAGATAAAATCAATGAATTACTTAAACCTTAAACTATGGATGCACAAAGCGCTTTAAAAGTTATTGCTGCCGGGTTTGTAATCATCCGGGCAGAAGATCAACCATTAATAAGAATTAAATACAAAGGACGCGGAAAGCATGAATGGTCTACTATGGCAAAATTTGAATCAAAAGCTGCCCACGATCGTGAAATGAAGCGACTACTTGAAAACAAACATATAATACAGGATTAACATGCATAAAGAACAACGCGAATTCTGCGAACAAGTAAAAGAAAAGTTCCCGGAATATTTTACACAGAGCCGTGTAATTGATTTCGGTTCGCTCGATGTTAATGGAAACAATCGGTATTTATTCGATACGAGCTGCACTTATACAGGGGTTGATCTTGGCCCCGGTAAAAACGTTGATGTGGTCCTCTCAGCTCACCTGTTCACCCCGGAGCCAGGCTTTGAACCCGATGTCATTATCAGCACCGAAATGCTGGAACACGACAGGAACTGGGATCGGAGTCTCAGAAATATGCTGCACATGCTGAAACGTGGCGGCCTGATTATAGTCACCTGTGCCACCGATGACCGTGAGGAACACGGAACCAGGGAACACAACCCACAGGATTCACCCTATACAAACGACTATTATCGCAACGTAAGCCTTTCAGAATTTAAGAAAGCTATCCACTGTGAATTAAAATTCCTGATACAATTTGAGATACGAAGGACGAAAAATGATTTACAATTCTGGGGGATAAAGCAATGAAAAGTAAACCGATACAATGTGCTATTAGTGATTGGAGTTGTGTATATCATGCATGCATGACTGACCATTGCCAGAAGCATGAAGTATTGAAGCGCGTTACTTTAGCCGAATCTGGCGAACCAAAATGTAAAATAAAACTATGAATATAAAGGAATTCATTGCTTATATCCTGAATGATAAAAGCAATAAGCATATCAAACTTAATTTGGGAATAGTTCCAAGATCACAAGCTGAGAAAATAAAAAACATTACCGGCCTTAATGTTTTAGGTTATACTTCCCTGATTGATAATTATGCAGTAAAACATACATTGGAGGAACATGGCACTGCTTCAGAAATCAAGCGCGGACAGGTTCCGGTAACACCTGAATGTTTTGAATTAATTCCAACCATTTTGAGCAGCCCCGATAAAATAACAGACGGCGGATTAAGTGCAATAGGCCGTAGGGTAATTGTATTCAGCAAGCGGATAAACGGCATTGTGATTTATGTTGAAGAAGTAAGGACTAAGAGAAAAGAACTTGCACTACTTACTATGTACATTAAAAAAGCCCGCTGTTAAGCGAGCTTTTATAAACCACGAGTTATTGCCATTGCTGGCCATTCTCCTAACGTCCGAAACGTCTTGGTTCAATGCAAATATACGAAAAAAATGAATACAAGTTTTAAATGTGTTTATTGCAACAAACCAAATGAAACAATACATGTGCAGGGAACATGCTGAAGCAATGTTTAATGGTAAGAACATTTTAAGAGAAGACTTAATAAACCATAATTGCATACTAAAAACTTAAACTATTATGAAACAGCGCATTGTAAAATTTTTGGAATTTAATGGTAACAATCTTTATTTTCTTGATGTAAATGGAAAATACTGGATTGCGGTAAAACCTGTATGTGAGGCACTTAATATTGAATATACCCGTATATTCAAGAACCTGAAAACAGATCCTATACTAGCACCAAGATTGGCTAAACTGCCAATGATGATCCCCGGTGATACCCAGCCCAGAAAATATGTTTGCATTCCTGAATACTTGATCTATGGCTGGATTTTTTCAATTCAGAGCGATTCAAGGGAACTATTGTCATATAAGCTAGAATGTTACGAAGTATTATTTAATCACTTTCACGGAGCTATTACCGGACGCACTGATTTATTACGCGATAAGGCCAGACTTGTAACAGAAAGACTAAGGCTTGAAAACAGCCTGAAACAATTACCGGAATATAAGCAACTGGAACAAATTAAAATTGAAGAATCGCGCATTGGGAAAGCGCTTGTGCGCAATGATAACGAGATCATCAATCTTCAGCTCGAACTCTTTCAATGACCGATAATAAAATATTTCCCTATCTTTGTGGAGCTAGATTCATTAAAATTTTAGAAGCTCGTTCCTCAAATGAGACTGATAAAAAGGTACAGGAGCGGCATACCGGTGTAAGTCCGGCAGTCCTATCTGAGCTTCGCTTTGATGAGTCTAGCAGTGACCGCTCCCTTTTGTTTCATGAAAATGCTAGACTTATGGACACAAACAAGCCCTTTTCCATTTACATCGTTGAACGTAAAGATTGGTTCCAATCCAGCCAGTGCGTAATTATCGAACAAACCAGGAGCGACAGCAGTACGCTTTTTGGTTTAGGCACAATTACTGAACAGATCAGGTTAACCCCGCAGCAGCTGCTATCCCTTAAAAAAGAGATTGACAGGCTGCTTGATTTTCTTTTTCCCCAGGAGCGTGAACTACGTAAACCTCGTATTGGCCTTGTTAAGGTTTATTCACGCAACTGGCTTCAAAGCGAAATGAACCGGTTGTTAAAACTGGAACGTTACGAAGATGCTGAAGCGCTCAAATATTTGATCCGCATTATTTCTGACACTGAAAAGAGCAAACCAAATGAAAACAATACATGTGCTGGGAACCGGCCCAGGAATAAAAAATTACAAGTACAGCGGGAACATAAGGATAGGTGTGAATGATATATTTAAGTACCAGCCGGTTGAATACCTACTGCTTATGGACAATATAGAAACCTTCCCGCAGGATCGGTTAAAGACGATTATCGATTCTACGCCGCTTCAAACATTCTCACAGCTTAGTGAATGGAACTTCATGCCCGGATTTACACCAATCGGACTGAATAAAACACCTGGTGATATTTCATCCCTGGGATCTATGAACTATTTACCCCGGCATGTTGATAGTACATTTACAGCAGTTTGTATAGCATACTGCTTGGGGGCCAAAAAGGTTGTCATGTATGGGGTGGAATTTTGCGGTCATCCTGTGCTTAGTAAGTATTCAGATAAGATTCTTGAATGCTATGAGAAACTATATAAGGCCCTTCTTATAAAGGGCTGCAATCTGTGCGTAGCTTCTCACAATAGTTTATTAAGCGAAGTGATGCCGGTAGAGGTAATGTAATGCTGCTTTATTCAATGAAATGAGTTATTTTTAATTACTTTTTTATAATAATCGTCTTATAATTTTTTACCGTCGGAGAAATCCGGCGGTTTTTTTTATATGTGCAAAGTACATTTTTTTAGTTTGCAGTATACCCGTTTTTTATGTTAACGTGTTAAGAGAGCCTTGTAATTAATTGAATAATAATAAAATAAGCCTTAACATAAACTACATTTTTACGTTAAGATCGTGTTAAGAAGTGTTAAGATTATGATTAACAAATCATTACCCTGTAAGCATTGATTTTACTAACGTTAACGTGATATCAAAATTCTGAATGTGTTGGTATTACTTAAGTTGCGGGTAAAAAAAGACTCTTAACCCTTTTATTCAGGAAAGTCGATTTATGTTAAGACCTTATTCATTGTGACACAGTTCGTTACAGGGAGTCGTTAACACGTTAACACGAAATTTGACATTGCTGAGAAAGGGGTATTTTAGCATTTTATCATTTTCCTGGATCAAAAAAAGTGTTCGAAATAGTGCATGTAACTGTTAAAAAAGTGATAGCGGACCTTATCTTTTTATATTATGGTATATACCCCAAGAAAAAATCAACTTTTTGCCAACTTTTCATTAACTATTTTTTCGTTAACAGATTGATTTTTAATAAATAACCAATTCATTGCTGAATTTCCGATTTTAACTTTTCATCAACTATTGAAAAAGTGAATAAATACTTCAGGTGATTCGTTGTATTTCATTCTGATTCCTTGCATTTTTCATGGAAATAATTAGCTTATGGAAGGATTATTCATAACTACATCCGATATCCAGCTGATCCATAATTGCTGTTCCAAAACTGCACAAAAAAAGATGCAGCTTATCAGGGAAGTCCTTTGTAAAAAACCGCATCAGAAAGTAACTATTAAAGAATACTGCGATTTTGAAGGGATCGGTATGGAAGATTTCCAGGAGAAAAAAGCCGAACTATACCGAATCAATAAGCAGGCCAGGTAAGACTTAGGACTCGGCATAACCGGAACCGACGTAACATTTGCATTCATACAACGCGCAAATGTTTCGGAAATTAGTACCTTTTTTGCTTCTGGGCGGCGTAGCGGCTGCATTTCT
The DNA here is from genome assembly GCA_964634105.1 of uncultured Bacteroidales bacterium. Classification (GTDB taxonomy): domain Bacteria; phylum Bacteroidota; class Bacteroidia; order Bacteroidales; family UBA10428; genus UBA10428. The sequence goes on from CAZWIU010000010.1 coordinate 13,747, forward strand.
TCTTACGGCTAAAAAGCTTAAGAAACTGGATACAGCCGTTACCCGCCTGCAATATAAAAGTCTTTCCCTCACTACAATCCGCTTTGAACTCGACCTGGCCGTTACTAATCCTGGCCAGCAATCAGTAAACATACAGGAGATTGAGCTTGCCTTGGTATACCGAGGCGACACAATGGCCTCAATGAAAAAGACGGGTATTAATATTCCTGTAGGCGCCGAGAAGACAATTAAAATCACAAACATCACCGCAGATGTAAGCACATTAAGCGCCCTGAGCCAAATTCTTTCGGCGTTCCTGGGGGACACCGCCAAAACAATGACTGTAAGCGGAACAATCAAAGCCGACGGCTTTAGCTATCCGGTAAACGAGACAATAAATATTTCGTGATATGAGTACCAAAAAAACAAATAAGCCTGCAACAAAAATACAGGACAAGACAAAGCCCGCAGCTAAAGCCCAGGGTGAAAAAGCAACACGAGCCATTCCGGAAATTGAACCTATACGGACAGTGTACGATCCAAAGAACCGGGAAGTGATCATCGAACGCAGGGGTGAAAAATACCGGGTCAGAAAACCCCGTACTGCTTTTGAAAGTCCCTGGCTGAGCAAAGCCACAGCTGAAAAGGTATTCAATGTTAAAGCCAATTGTTCGCAGAATCAATGAATAAGAACAGCTCACATACAATCCCTCCCTGGGTTAAAAATGTCTGGTTTGGGACAAACGACCTGGTCACTATAGCCAATAAAACAATACGCCCGGCTGCAGCAAGTGATAAGCTGATAAAACTTAATTATAATACGGATGATATTATTGCGCTCATTCAGAATGCACATAAAAAGGGACTTGCCGATACAAAGCTGTTTGCTTCCATGATACCAGGGAATTCTGTGGCTGTTTATTGTTCCAATCTCTGGCATTTTTTAAAAGATAACATTCGCTACCAGGTCGATCCGGTTGGTGATCAGTGGGTGAAATCTCCGGCCCGTGTCTGGTATGATAAGGTATGCGATTGTAAAAGCTTTGCAATCTTCGTGGGTACTGTACTGGCAAACAAGGGGATCCCGTTTAAGTACCGTTTTGTATCCTTCAATCCCGATAATCCCATGGTCACGCATGTGTATGTTATAGTGATGCTGGGTAGCCGTGACTATTTACCAATGGATGTTGTATACCATTCATTTAACGCTGAAAAACCATTTTATCATAAAAAAGATATCATCATGGCAGGACTTCATTATTTGGCTGGCATAGGCAAGGCCACAGAAAAGATTTTTAACCTGGGCAACAAAGATATTTCACAAATTACAGACGGTGAGATGGATTTACTAATTGCCCGCGACAGGATGGAAACAGAAAAGGCGCTCGTCGAGAAAATACGAGGAATAGGATCCATTAAAGCAGAGCGATACCAGGATTCAATTGATATGCTCGACGATGCAATATCCGCAGTAAATGCTTATCAAACCGGCAAGATCGGTGATATCGATACGGAACTTGCGTTAATATCTAACCAGGCCAGCCGGGGTGAATACCGTATGGCCGACCAGGTAGCAGGTATTGGTACGTTGCCTGGAAGGCAGGCATATCGTATGAAAAGACGAAAGCAATTGCAGGCAAAGCGGAGCGCCATAAAACGTAAACTTACTCCAGCCCAGAAAGCGAATATCTGGGGTATCCCGGAACTTTCCGGCATAGGTAAAACAAAGGGATTGCTTAAAAAAGTGGCTGGAAAAGTGAAAACAGCGACTAAGAAAATAGCAAAAGGAACTGCTAAAGTTGTAAAGACAGCCGTGAAGGTTGTAACTGCGCCGGCCCGATTGGTAGCAAAAGGAATTCTGGAAATTACATTACCCAAAGCATCTCCTTTCTTCTTATACCTGTTTATTAATGACCAGGCAATTCTCAATAAGGCTCCGGATAAGGTAAGGCAGAAACGTAAGAAAGCGGAGAACGTTGCCAATTTCATTGTAAATGGTATCGGTATGAAGCGGGAACATTTCATGGGCATTGTCCGCAACGGCAATCTGAAACACTATGGAAAACAGCCCGAAAAGGTCATCGATGAAATGATGAAGGGAAAAGTATCCGGGATCGGGGTGATAGGAGCTGCCATTACAGCAGTAACAGAAATCATCACCAAGATACTCCAACTGGTAAAGAAAAACAAAACAAAAGACCTGGACATTAGCGCTGCTGATGGCCCGGACGCATCCGACTGGGCGAATCTGAGCAGCTCGGAAAAATCTGATCTGGGAAATGAAATTAAGTCCCAGGCTGATGACAGCGGAACCGATGGGGAAGGGCCATACGATACAGGAGGAAAATCCATCTGGGATTCCTTCGGAGGATAGTACACAGTCCCCGGACTGTTGTATCCGGGATCATATATGTCAAACTAAAATTTTGAGAAATGGCAAAACTTAAAATGCTTAAGTACCCCCGGAAACCAAAAGCGGGGGCCAGTGTGGCCACAATGGAAAGGTGGCTGAAACGAAAGGCTGAGATCGACCGGGAAAATTCCCGTCGAAAGAGCCAGAATAAAAAGGCTGAAACGCTGCGGAAACGCATCAGCGGAATAAGCAGATGTGCAACCTATTAATTACTATTATGGCAAAGAAATTTGATTTCAAACGAATCGCTATGAAAGCAACCGGCGCTGCCAGTGGCGGTGCTGTGGCTTTAGCATCAAATAAGGTGCTTGGTAAATTCAATCCAAAGATCCGGGCTATCGCGAAGATAGCTGCGGGAGCTATACTTCCGGAGATTGCTCCAAAATCTTCCTTTGTAAATGATATGGGTTGTGGTATGATCGGGGCCGGAGCTGCTGAGTTAACCGAAGCGCTGGTTCCTGCTCTGGCCGGTGAAACAGTATCCGGGATAGGTGAAGACAAAGGCTATGTCATTGATGAAGAATACAGCCTCGAAGGGATCGCTGCTGATCCTTCAAAGGAGGATAACCCCGTGCTGGGGGATATTCCTTCTGATGTTGAAGACTGGTAGTCTCAGCCTCTTAGATAAAAGGTACTAATTCTCAGAAACGTATTGCGCCATTAAGAGAATAGTCACTAAAAAAAGAGAAAAATGAAGACTTTTATTAAAATCATTGCTTTTACAGGTTTGATCATTGCCTGTTTTGTACTCCAGGGTGCTTTCGATTGTAACGCAGTTTTTGGAGCACTACATGACACGTTATCCATCGATAATCTTACCGTTGCCGGTTCAGCTGTTATTGGTATAGGGGCTTTCAGGGACAGGGCCATTTTTAAAGGTCTCCGGAATCAATTTCCCGGAACTGTTCCCCAGCCGGGATCCTACCTTCGTATTGAACAGGTGCTAAGTAATAGCAGCGGTAAATATGAATTCCGTTTAAAAAAGACTAACACAGAAAAAATACAGGAGGTTAAACTTGAACAAAACGACATTTTTGTCATCACTGACCTGGCTGTATACCTTCTGAAAGCAGATACCACAAAGGAGGGCAAGGATGTACTTCAGACGTTTGTCAACCAACAGGTTTTCCCTGCCGTTACCGGTTTTACTCCGGGACACCTGGAAGCTATATATAACGGAAAACTAAGCCTGAAAGTCGGACAGATCAATCATATCGAAAACCTCTCTATGCAGTATTTCAGGAATGTTCCTGAAACACAGCAGTCGGCAGGAACTAACCTTTCGGAATATGACATTAAAAACGCTGTCTATCCGCTGGGTTCAAACCTGAATTTGCGGGGGAATGATGATGTGATTGTAACAATCGAATTCCCAACATTCACCGGGATGCAGATTGCTGCTGTCGCTGCTAATACTGAACACAGGATCGTATTCCATCCATACGGTTATTTAATGCGCAACGCTGCTAAGTAGTTGTTTAATTGTAGGTCAGTTAGGGTTAATAAGCCGGGTTCGGCACGCTTGCCCGGCTTATTTTTCACTTAAAAATTACGTCAATGGATATAGTTCTGAATAATCTAGAAAATATTGAGCTGGTTGTAGACAATATAAATAAAACCAAGTTCAATTTCCCGGACATAGAAAACATCCGTGGGAAGAAAATAAAAGTGATCGATATACCTTCAGTCAATGAAGTAACGGTTACACCCTTAGGGAAAGCCAATATCAACGACACAGTATATGGTAAGTCATTCCTTGTATTGAATGTTGCCGGATCCGAAAAGATCAACCGTATCCCGCTTAAGAGCCTGAACCCTTTTGCCAATAATACCCGCTTGTTTTTTAACGACCTGGTAGTCGATTGGACACGATCATACATCGAGGTAGGAAGCACAGCGGGCTTGGTGGCAAATGAAGCTTTCTTTCTGAATGTATTCTTTTAACCTGAAATAAAATGATCATTGGCAGCGATAAAGTGATCGAGTGGTTAAGGACGAATGAAACACCTTACTGGCGGATCCTGAATACGGAAAAGGGCGGTGTGATATTCGAGGGATTGAATAGTAAGGAAGAACTTACACTTAATGATTCGGTTACCCGTTTGGAGCAGGCATTGGCTATGCTAAGCGCGGGAACCTATTATATGGATGCCTGGGATAAGTTTAAAGCGTCGAACAATGACCGTTTTAAAACACGTTTTGTGATAACCGGAAATGAAAATCAAAATTCACCAGGTGGAATCGGTAATTTTCAGGGTATGGTCCCCCAGGCAAGTATCCAGGAACAGATAAAAAAGGCACTGGATGACTATAAACGCGACCAGGAGAACGAGAGGTTACGAACTGAAGTCAACCAGCTGAATGAAGAAATCAACAACACATTCTACCGTGTTGTCAAAAGGCTGGAACCGGTGTTAGGGCTTGCAGGAGTTGCCATTGAGGATTTATACCCGGAAATGAAACAGATCCGGATTACCGGGCCAAATCAGGATTTAAAAAGCGATGAAATGAATATCCAGGATCAGCAACGATTAGAAAATGCCTTTGAGTCATGGGGTAAAAAGGATTCCGATTGCATTACCCTGGTTGAAAAGATTGCCAGGCTTGCAGAAAGTGATCCGGCAACCTATGCCATGGCCAAAAAAATCTTAATGAGCAAATAATGGGATTCAAAAGCGATAGGATCAATAAGGCAGCTGTACCAAAGGGAACCAGCCTTAACTACAGGGAGAAGCCAACTACTTCATCCAAAATCCTGCATACTTCGCAAGCGGGAAAATTTGCTGGAAGGACTACCGGGGATTATTTGGATCAGTCTGACGGTCGCTGGTGGCAGGTTATCCTTACGGGAACGAACGCACTTGCCTGGGTAAGGGAAGATGTTACCAGTTTTCAGAAACCGCCCAGTGATCCTGCATTAAATGAAAAGGATGTCCAGGGTATCGTTGATAAGCTGGTAAACAATGATATTGAAGTATATCACTCGCTATTACGTTCCAGCGCTCTTTTAAAGGATGCTGCAGCAAAAGGTAAGGATGTATCATCCTTTCAGAAAGCACATGCTCAGCTCAATGCACGGCTGGAAGCCAGGCAGGATAAAATAAAAAACTCGAAGCTCTTATCCTGGAAAGAAGGAATAAAGAAAGGATATGAAAACCTTAAGAAGAGTTATATCAACTATGTAACAAGTCCTGAATATCATGCAGCCGCAATGATGAATGTTTACGGGATCGGCTCGATAACAGGTGTAGTGATTGGAGCTGTAATTGGCGCAGGTTTGATCGTAGGTGCTTATTTTGCTTTTAAACCGAAATATGATGAAAGCACTGCCGATTTAAAAATATCAAAAGATCTGGAAGCTGCCCTGGCGACATTAACGCCAGAAAAAGCAGCTGAAGTAAAAGCCGATCTTGAAAAACAAATCGATACCGCATACAACCAGGGAAAAACTGACCAGTTCATATCAACCAATCTCAAATGGATTGGCTTTGCAGCTTTGGGGTTCTTTGGGATAAGCTTTTTGATGAATCAAAGCAGAAGGAATGAATGAGCAGCAATTTATCAATACATTCTGGCCCTATGCAAAACAGGTGCAAACCAAATACAGGATACCTGCATTAGTGGCACTGGCGCAAGCTGCTCTTGAATCGGGCTGGGGAAAATCAACACCTGGCCATATGCTTTTCGGGATTAAAGCAGGATCTTCATGGAAGGGAGAGAAGCAATTGTTAACTACCTCCGAGTATCATGACACAAACACCGTTAAATACCCGGAGATAATCTCGATAGAAAAGCTGGATACCGGCCGGTATAAATACAAGGTAAAGACCTGGTTCCGTAAATACAATTCATTTGCAGAAAGCTTTGATGATTATGGAAAACTACTTTCCGGATCCGAAAGGTATAAAAACGCATTCACCTATTCGGATCCTTACAAGTTTGCTGCTGAAATAGCAAAAGCAGGATACTCAACATCAAAAGATTATTATACTCAACTGGCAAAAATAATCAACGGGCTACAGAAAGAAAGCCCGACGAATCAATACATAAAAGCAATTGCAGCAGGTGTAATGCTGGGGTTGGTAATAAACTTAAAAGATCAACACGACTATGCGAAAGCCAATAGGAGTAAGCTATAAAACCGAGCTGATAACAGAAAGTCAGCAGGTAAACCCTGAAAAGTGTTCCTGTATTTCATTCGAAAATATAGGAAAGGATAATGCTACCATTAACAATGATATTCCCTGTAACCCGGACAATGTGCCGCGTGAATTCAATAATGACACCAACTGCATTATCCAGGATAGTTTTATGCTGAAATTTTCCGGAAGCTCAGCTGATATGCGAATCCTGGTAATAAAAACCTTTTATAATACTATATAGTATGGCATTCGATAGCAAACTCATAGAGCTGAACCTGAAGGCGGATCTGGTCGATGTAGTAAGCGATACCCTCATATATGAAGGATTTTTCCTGCCCGGTAAGAGTGGTTATACTGATCCGGTATGTAAGATTGTACGCCGCCAGCAAACAGGAACCGTCTGGGCCACCATGTATGCCGACGGTGATGAGAATTACGACAACGTCTGGAATAACAGGGCAGCCTTAAGCTATTCACATTTAATTTAATGATATATGCCGGCAAAATATGATCCCTTCAGTGGCCGCTTATATCTTCTGCCGTCAATTAAGGCCGATGATATCGATGACCAGGCAATCACTGAAGAAAAACTCAATACAAATGTCACGAGTAAACTGCTAAATTTCGGGAGTGCTTTCTCTCTCGAAGAAATCGGCGAATTTGATACTCTGAAAAAGTCTCATTACAATGCCCTGGCTATCCATGCCGTGAATGGTTCTACCCCTTGCTGTTATTACTATGAAGGAACATATAAACGGTTCTATTTCACCTATTATGGATCCTACAAGGATGCTGCCGGTACAAATAAAACAGCCGGGAAGTATGTAAACTATGTAGCTTACTATGATCTTCAAACCGAAGTATTATCGCGGGATGTTGAAATTCCACACGGTTTTCCAACCAGTACAGATCAGCACAATATACCAACCCTGATAGTGGCCGATGATGGACACATTCTATTATTCCAGGAATCGCTTTTGCCCTCCGGGGCGCATAACAGTTCAATCGAAGTATGGCGATCAAATGCAGCTGAAACCATCGAAGATCCTTCTAGTCCTGGAACACATTATTTTACAAAAGTTGCCGATTTCGGATACCCGATAACCGGTACATACCGGATCTCGTATCCTAAAATTATAAAGGGATCTGCAACTGGTGAATTATTTATGCAGGCCCGTGGATACGATGCTGCTAATGGTCACTCAAACCTTGTATTTGCTAAATCAATCGATAATGGCCAGAACTGGACTGATCTTTCGGGCAATGCAAATCTTTTTACTCTGGTTGGCGATTGCAACCCAACCTTTGACGATTGTGACTGGTATTTTTATTCTACCTCAATGATCGCTCCCAGGACAGCCGGGTTAAATGTGCTAACCTATTGCAATGAAGGGCCAACAGGAACCAATACAACCAGTGGCCAGGCTGCTGCCTCTCGTTATAAGACGATGCACTATCTATATAGCACTGATGGAATCACCTGGGGGAATATTGTATGGAAAAATTCTGCCGGTGCATCCGGGTTTAGTAAGAATATTCTTACCTCAGGAGCTATCACCAGGGCAGAATTAGATGCTAATTTCCTTGTTTACGATGCTAACCCTGTTCAGAATGTAAGTTTAACGCCTTTTAGTACCGGTGTCGACTCAGCCGGAAATCCTTATATCTTATGGCAATATTTCACCAGGCCGGTCACCAAAACAGGGGATGCAAAAAACCTGCTGAATGTTTATTTTACCTACCATAATGGGACTACCTGGATACATGTCGATATCAGCTCCCTGGTGCTTACAAAAAATAATATTCCGGATAGCATCCCTTCGATCTATTATAACCGTGGCGATATGATAGCCTATTCGCCTGGTCACATAGATATTATGCTATATCGTTATGTAGGTAAGGAAAATGTCAACCTTAAGAAGTATAGCGCGATTAGTTCCGATGCGGACCGTGTTATCGGTGGAATTTATATTGTTAATACAACACAGACAGATCATTTTGGCACAGGTATAATTGCCGGCGATATCATACAAATTACAGCTTCGACACCCTCATGCGATGCAAATAATACCTTGCTGGCATTCGATACCGAGTTTGTTATTTATCGTACCCAGAATTACGGACTATCGTGGCAGCTTTATAAACGTTTACTGCAAAAAAGCGATTCGCTGTTCGGTATGAATTCAAATAATGCAGCGATCAATTTCAATTACCTGGACAGTAAAAAGCTGGCTCTTTTGCTTGGGATCCCTGCTTCATATAATGGGACGGCTTTAACACACATGTATTTTAAGTTATTCTATGGTCAAATCGATTAGTTATGAAAGCTTTTTTCATTCAATATATAGTGAGCTTCTTTTCAAAGAAAGCGGTCAAACCGGCCCAGGCGAAGTTTTTCTATGTTGTGATCCTGTTTTCATTATCCTGGCTAACTGTTTCCCAGGAGACAACTAAGAACAGGGTGGACCGTATCGGAAAAAAAGTTGAGAGGATCCCGGGTATAGTTCGCGAAAATAATCAGGCCCTGGCCATCGAATTATATACCGATGCTCAGCTTTATGCAGGGAATATAATTGGGGCTATTACCAGGGCGAATGAAGATGTATTGAATGAAATTGACATTACTGAGCGGCGCCGGAATCAGCTGATCGAACAAATGAATGCACGTTTTGACGGCCTGGTAAATGAGGTCGAACGGTTAAAAGAAATGCAGAAGATCAACCAGGGATACGAGATCAAGAGCAGGAAAATAGGACAATTCAATAAAAACGGACATGAAATTTTCATTGTGGAGAAATAGAGGGATCCCCGAAGATCTTCTCATTAAAAAGTTCGATGAACTTCAGGATAAGATAATAAAAGAACTTACTGAAGTAGTAGCTTACTACAAGGCATTTATTACCCGTATGCCATGCGAAGCAAATCAAAAGCTATTAAACCAGCTTAATGAAAGGGTAAAAGCCCTGGAATACCAGGAATTAAATGAACGTGTGACAAATCTTGAAAAATTATGCAACCTCGAACAATCAGCGAAAACCTCTCGTACCGGGAAGTCACGCACTCAGACACGGCAGTCCGTGCAGGAATAGAAAATACGCCCAGCCAGGAACAACTTGATAATATAATCCTGTGGGCCATTCATATATTTGAACCGTTACGCAAGGGGCTTGGGGATAGGCCGGTATTTATTTCCAATATGTTCCGGAGCAAAAAGCTAAATGAGCTTATACCAGGATCGGCCAAAACAAGTCAGCACATGGAAGGAAAAGCGGCCGATATCGACAACGACAATAATCCGCAAGGCCCGACCAATGCTGAAATCTTTAACTATATCCTGGAATACCTGGAATTCGACCAGCTGATATGGGAGTATGGAACTGTCGAAAATCCTGCCTGGGTTCATGTGAGCTATAACCATGGTAAAAACCGGCGCCAGGTATTACGTTGTTCACTTGTAGATGGTAAACGTTGTTATTATCCTTATGTCGCTTAAACTGCTTAAAAATATTACCGGCTCAGCTGATCAGTTAGTCGATTCGATAGGGGAGGCGTTCGATAAAAATTTCACTAACCAGGAGGAAAGGATCGAGGCTAAAGGGAAAATACTTAACCAGGTTACAGATCTGATCGGGAAGATCCAGGAATACCAGGCGCAAATTATTCAGGCTGAAGCCAGCGGAAATCGTTTACAGCGCAATTGGAGGCCCTTAGTAATGCTGGCATTTGCATTTATAGTTGTATACTCATACTTCATTCAACCGGCTTTCTTCCCGGAGGCAACCCATATATCAGAGGTATTGCCGGATGATTTCTGGGAGCTTCTTAAAATAGGTCTGGGCGGTTATGTAATTGGCCGGAGCGCTGAAAAGATTGCTGAAAGTGTTGGGGCAAATATTCAATTCATCAAGAAAAAATAGGATACTTCTGTTTCGCTCAGCGAGAAGGCAATTTATGGTTGTTTTTATATTGCTTTTATAAAGTGCAAAAATTAAAGCAATTAGTATTTTTCTTTCTTGGGATCCCTGAACCGATCGGAAGGGAACCTAAAAAGAACCGGCAAAAATAAATATTCTGATTTTATTAGATAATGTGATATGAGCTCCTGGAGACAACATCTGAAAAAAATAATTCCATATGAGTAAATTGTTATTATGAAATTTTAACCTAAAAAAAATGCAATATATATCAACATATTTAATATAAATGCGTAAAATTGTAGAAGGAGCGTTCATGTATAATCAGTTACCCATCGACCTATGATCAGACTATCTTCGATAGTTCAATTTCTTAAAGAATTTCAGAAGCAATTTATTTAAACCAATTGAAATCTCAATTGTTGTACATATGGTATTAAAGGAAGGAACTATTAAAAAAACAATGAACACAATTACGGTAGAAGTTCAAGCCGAGCTTGTCAAAGAGGGAAATTATTTTGTCGTTTATTGTCCAGCTTTGGAGTTAACCTCATATGGAACAAGTGAAGAATTAGCCAAAGAGAGGTTTAGCACTGAGCTAAAAATCTTTTTTGAAGAAACAGCTAAAAAAGGAACATTGGAAAAATTATTATTACAGCTCGGTTGGAGTTTAAGAAAAAAACCAAAACCAAAATATCAGCCCCCAGAGAATATAGAGATTCCTCATTATCTATTAGAGAAAACGATAGGCCCGTTTACAGAAAGAATCGCAATTCCTGTATGATAGATGAGTTACAAACCAATCCCGACAAAAAAGTTTAAAAAATACCTGAAGTATAAAGGTCTTAAACATCTTCGAAGTGAAGGTGATCATGAAATATGGGATTTCCCAAATGATAATAGATTATTTAGACCTGTTACCTTTATTGGATGTGAAAAAGAAATTCCTGCACTTCATATAAAAACCAACTTAAAAACCTTAGGAATATCATACTCCGATTTTGAAAATGAAATTGCATCTCTTTAATAATTCTAAGATTTAGTTAGTCCCAGGACTATTTAACTGTGGTTCTTCACCACCAATTGGCACATAATTATTTCCAAGATCATCTAAACTATTTTTAGCGATAATAAGCATATTCTGAAATATTCCCATGCGGTGTACATCGGTATAATGTTTACGTTCGGTGAGCAGTTCTTTTACGATAATACAAATCTTATCTATACTTTCGATAGCTGAATAAAGGTGATTGAACACAAAGTAATTGCCGTTGGTGAAGTGGGAACGTTCACAAGCCAGTTTAAATGCGTTATCAATTAATTGCATCTGATTTTTGATAGCCTGTTCTTTGTCCTGGTGGTAGTTTTCCATATAAAACCAAACCCGGCGGTACTCAGCAAAAACGTATCCATAGATATAGTTTAGTTCATGCAGCTTGTTATTGAGTTCCTGGTTAACCATGACCAGGAATCGTACAGCATCTTTTTTATTTGAAAACCATTTATTTACCTTGTTTCCAAGCGAAACGGAATACATTTTTTGCCTAATGTAGTGGCTTGATAGATCAGGATTTACGATCTGTTTTAATCGAATTCGCTTCATTATGGGTTAGTTTGTGTACACTTTAGCTTTTATAAGTGTCTGATTATCAATATTGCATTTTTAATATTTGTCGTATAATTAATATTATGTTAAATAGAATTATTTAAGGAAAAGGGAATCTCTTCCCTTCTCTTTATACTACTATTAATATTGGCTTAATTCTTCATTTACGAGCTGAAATTTATCATTCATTTGCAGCCGGATGTAAAGTGTTTTCAGTGTTTCCAGCGTTGCTTTTACGTTTTCTCTCTTGGTTTCTTCAGGCCAATCCGTATTAGCATCAGCTATTTCATTGGCTTTTTCCATATATGGTAATGCTTTTGCCAATACAACATTAGCATCAGCTTTTGCAGCATCATAATCTTTAGGGTTTTTCATGGCGTCAGCTTTCTTGTATAATTCAACTGCCTGATTATAAAACATAACTCCCAGGTTATAGTAAGCGTTGAAATATGCCGGATCTTTAGCAATGCATTGATTATATGTGGCAAGCGCCTTTTCCGTATCGCCTTTCTTATCGTATAGTGTTGCTTCTGCAAATATAAAGGAGACATTCTCAGGATCATCTTCCTGTGCACGACGCAGGTATTCCAGTGCTGCATCGCTCTGATTGGACATTAAGTAGTAGTTGATAAGTTCGATCAGGATAGCCTGGCTATTTGGAAAGCGTTCAAATCCGGACTCCAACACTTTAAAACCCTTAATCGAATCTTCCGGAGTGGCTTTTTCATAATATTTTTCCTTCAGGTATACATAAATTTCCGGTTCTTTATAGTTGTTGGCGATTGCTTTTTCATAATAGTTAATAGCTTCATCTAACAAACCTGCCCTGGATGCTGCCATTCCTGTATAGTATAACATTGTGGTATCAATAACTCCCTGCATAACCGGTTTTTGATTTATATAATCAATAGTTTTGAAGGCATTAAAGGACATATCATATGCGGGTTTGAAGAATTCTTCTATACCATATCTTTCAAAGTGCTTCTTCAGAGTACCATAATCTTCCTTAATTGCTTTTGCCGATTTGTTCTCAACATCGAGTTCCTGTGCTTTCTCAAGGCATTTAAGTGCTTCGGCAAGCGGTGTTTCGTGAAGTTTTACTGTCTCTACGAATCTGTCAACCACTCCATTCTTCATCCATATGGTTATTTTATCGAACACCAGTATTTTGTATACGCTTCCGTCAGCACCCATTGAATCTCTTGTTTGAAGCGGATTCTGATAGATTAGGTTAACGTGTAATTCTTGTGTTCCCTGTGCAATAAACTTCCTGTTGAGTTCAAAAATATCCATCATAAGCTCTGCCCTGCTGATCCAGAATTTCGGAGTCACATTTTTCTTTGGGTCAGATAATCCTTCGTCACTCTTTTTCAGCTTGTTTTTATAAATCGAATAGTTGGCGTCCGGCGTTCCGGTTGGTGCTTGTGCCATGATTCCAATGGTCACAGATAACAATAGCAAAGTTGCGAGATACGATAATTTATTCATAGTTAGATATATTTTAATTTCTATCAAAAGTGAAATATATTGTTCGAAAATTTGTGAACGGCAAATATAATAAAACCATTTGTTTATTAAGCAATTATGAAAACATTAATTGACTATTCCTCTTCGCCGGGTTGTTCTTCTTCCTGACTCTCTTCCTGCAATGGCTGAGTTTCGTCTACTTCCTGATTACGAATAACACTGGCTACAGCTGCAATAGAATCATTTTCGCGAAGGTTAATAAGTTTAACACCCTGGGTTGCCCTTCCTGTTACACGCAAGGTATCTACCATCAGACGAATGGTTATTCCGGATCGGTTGATGATCATCAGGTCGTTCTCATCAGTAACAGATTTTATGGCTATCAGAGCACCCGTTTTTGGCGTGATATTGATTGTTTTAACACCTTTCCCTCCCCTGTTGGTAATCCGGTAATCTTCAAGATACGTCCGCTTACCAAATCCCTTTTCCGATACGACAAGGATGGTTGTTTTTTCGACATCCGGATCAACGCATACCATGCCAATCACCGCATCATTTGCATCCTGCAGCTTTATTCCTCTTACTCCTGATGCGGTCCTGCCCATATCGCGCACGGTACTCTCAGGGAAACGTATAGCTTTCCCTGACCTGACTGCAAGGATCAACTGGTTATTTCCATTGGTCAGTCTTGCCTGAATCAAACTATCACCATCCCTCACTCCTATTGCAATTATACCATTTTGTCTGGGGCGACTATAGGCTTCAAGCGCGGTTTTTTTAATGATGCCAAATTTTGTTGCCATCACAATATACTTATTCTTAAGATACTCAGGATCAGAGAAATTCTTAACATTAATGAAAGCGCTGACTTTATCGTCAGATTCTAAATTAATAAGATTCTGGATAGCTCTTCCTTTTGAATTTCTGGTTCCTTCAGGAATCTGAAAAACCTTGAGCCAAAAGCATTTACCTTTTTCAGTAAAGAAGAGCATGGTATTGTGCATAGTGGCATGAAACATATGCTCCAGGAAGTCCTCTTCGCGTGTATCGCTTCCTTTAATGCCGATCCCTCCCCTGTTCTGTGTTCTGAATTCCCTGAGAGGTGTGCGTTTCATATATCCAAGATGGGAAATTGTGATGATCATATCATCATCAGCATAGAAGTCTTCCGGATTAAACTCCTCTGCATTCGGTACTATTTCTGTCCGGCGACTATCTCCGAATTTTTCTTTCAAATCCTTCAACTCATCCTTTATGATTTGCATTCTTATCGGCTCATTTTCAAGTACTTCATGCAAATAAGCGATATATTTCATAAGCTCGTCATATTCAATCTTGAGCTTTTCAATTTCAAGACCTGTTAAGCGTTGCAGACGCATATCGAGGATTGCTTTGGCCTGAACTTCGGTTAAATTGAAAGATGACATTAATCCCTCACGCGCCTCGTCGGGAGTTTTTGAAGAACGGATAAGCTGGATTACTGCATCGATGTTATCCACTGCAATGATTAGTCCTTCCAGAACATGGGCCTTTTTCTCCGATTGTTCGAGCTCAAACCTGGTTCGCCTGATGACGACTTCATGCCGGTGCTCGACAAAATAAGAAATGAGCTGTTTGAGGTTCAACAGGCGTGGACGGCCTTTGACCAACGCGATATTATTTACATTGAAACTAGTTTGTAACTGTGTAAGTTTGAACAGTTGGTTGAGAACAACACCCGATTGTGCCTCTTTTTTAAGTATTATCACAATACGAAGTCCGTTGCGGTCCGATTCATCATTAATGTATGAAATCCCTTCGATTTTTTTATCATTGATGAGTTCGGCAATTTTTTTTATCATTTCGGCCTTATTGACCTGGTAAGGTATTTCTGTGACAACAATACATTCCCTGCCGGATGGTGTGATCTCAATTTCCGTTTTTGACCGCAGCACAATTCTGCCCCGGCCTGTTTCAAAGGCTTCTCTTACTCCGTTAAATCCG
This sequence comes from uncultured Bacteroidales bacterium, assembly GCA_964634105.1. GTDB lineage: Bacteria > Bacteroidota > Bacteroidia > Bacteroidales > UBA10428 > UBA10428. The sequence goes on from CAZWIU010000010.1 coordinate 29,251, forward strand.
TATATCAAACCACCGGTAGGAAAATCAGGAGCTTTTATATGCTCCATCAATCCTTCAGTTGTTATCTCATGGTTATCGATATAAGCAATCGTAGCATCACATACTTCAGCCAGGTTATGCGGAGCCATATTTGTAGCCATTCCAACTGCGATTCCGGAAGCTCCGTTGACCAGCAGAATAGGAACCCGTGTTGGCAGAACTGTTGGTTCTTCCAGTGTATCATCGAAATTCAACTGGAAATCAACCGTATTTTTATCAATATCGGATAATGTTTCTTCCGCTATCCGTTGAAGGCGTGCTTCGGTATATCGCATAGCGGCCGGACTATCTCCGTCCATAGACCCAAAATTACCCTGTCCGTCGACTAACGGATATCGAAGCGACCAATCCTGCGCCATACGCACCATTGCATCATATACAGATGTGTCACCATGGGGATGGTACTTACCCAATACCTCTCCTACGATCCTTGCTGATTTTTTATAAGGCCTGTTCGAAAGAACTCCCAGTTCCGACATTCCAAAAAGTACACGGCGATGAACCGGTTTTAAACCATCCCTAACATCTGGTAATGCACGCGAGACAATCACCGACATCGAATAATCGATGTAAGCTGATTTCATTTCCTCTTCAATATTGATTTTAAGAATTCTTTCTCCTTCAGCCATTGTAAAACTCAGATATAATATTTAATGTGGAAAAATAATAGTAAATTTATTAGAAAATAAGCACGCTAAAGTAGATATTTATGGCGGTAAAACGGCAAAAAAAATGGGTGTAATTATCAACAAATACCCGTTAAAAAACGTTCTTTATTATTGCTAATTTTGTGTTGATTCATTTGCTGTTTACAGTGGACTTAAAAAGATAATTTCAAACCTATGGATGCAAAGTTTTCGCAACGAATAAAAGATGTGTTATCCTATAGCAAAGAAGAAGCCATTCGGTTAGGAAATGCAGAGATTGGACCGGAACATTTGTTTCTGGGGATTCTTCGTGAAGGTGAAGGTATTGCTATTGATGTACTGGTAACCTTGGGAGCTAACCTTTATGAGCTCAGAAAAGAAGTGGAAGGTTCATTAAATCCGTCAGGTCCTATTAAAGTAACCCATACAGAAAATATTCCCTTACTCAAGTCGTCGGAGCGTATTCTGAAATTAGTATACCTGGAGGCAAAATCGTTAAATAAAACGACTATCGATACTGGTCACCTGTTGCTGGCAATTTTAAAGGAAGAAAATGGTACAGTTACAAAAGTACTGGCTAACCACGAGATTGATTATTCAAATGTTCGCAAGGAGCTTGAAAAAGAAGGACACGAATCGTCCGAAAAAACTGAGCCAAAAGCCGAATTTCCAGGTGATGAAGACGAACCCGGCAGTTCATTCGGTCCAGGCAAAGGACCAACTCCCGAACAGGGAGGCAAATCGAGTTCCGAAACACCTGTACTCGACAATTTTGGTATCGACCTGACCAAAGCCGCTGAAGAAGATCGTCTTGATCCGATTGTCGGACGTGAAAAAGAAATAGAACGACTGGCCCAGATACTGAGCCGCAGGAAGAAGAATAATCCCATTCTGATCGGTGAGCCAGGGGTTGGTAAATCAGCCATTGCCGAAGGATTAGCGCTTCGTATCATTAAACGTAAGGTATCAAGGGTACTATTTGGTAAGCGTGTTGTTACTCTTGATCTTGCATCGATTGTTGCAGGTACAAAGTACCGCGGACAATTTGAGGAGCGTATGAAGGCTATTCTGAATGAGCTTCAAAAAACCTCGGATGTCATTCTTTTTATCGATGAAATCCATACCATTGTCGGTGCTGGTGGTGCTACAGGGTCGCTCGATGCTGCAAATATGCTGAAGCCAGCCCTGGCCCGCGGTGAAATTCAATGTATAGGTGCAACTACACTGGATGAATACCGTCAACATATTGAGAAAGACGGTGCTCTTGAACGGCGTTTTCAGAAAGTAATGATAGAACCGACCACCGAAGATGAAACTATTGAAATACTCAATAATATTAAAGAACGGTATGAAGATCACCATAATGTGATATACACTCCCGAGGCTATTGCAGCCTGTGTTCGGCTTACAAACCGCTATATTACCGACAGACATCTGCCTGATAAGGCTATTGATGCCCTTGATGAATCGGGTTCCAGGGTACATATTTCGAATATTGTGGTGCCGGAAGCAATTCTGAACCTCGAAAAAAAGGTCGAAGAGACTAAGAAAGAAAAGATAAAAGCCGTTAAGAATCAGAACTTCGAGAAAGCTGCCAGCTTCCGGGATAAGGAAAAAGAATTTATTGAATTACTCGAAGAGGAAAAAATCCGTTGGGAAAAAGAACTTGCCAGGAACCGTGAAGTTGTTGATGAAGAGAAGGTAGCTGAAGTTGTAGCTATGATGACGGGTATTCCGGTTCAGCGGATTGCACAGGCTGAAGGTATGCGCCTGATAAAGATGGCTGAAGAGTTAAGCGGTAGTGTTATCGGACAAGATGAAGCTATTCAGAAGATTGTAAAATCAATTCAACGTAACCGCGCCGGCCTGAAAGATCCAAATAAGCCTATTGGTTCCTTTATATTTCTGGGTCCAACAGGCGTTGGCAAAACCCAACTTGCAAAAGTTTTAGCACGATACCTGTTTGAGTCGACTGATAACCTGATACGGATCGATATGAGCGAATACATGGAGAAATTCTCAGTATCACGGCTTGTAGGTGCCCCTCCAGGTTATATAGGATATGAAGAAGGAGGTCAGCTGACTGAAAAGGTCCGGCGTAAACCATACTGTGTTGTTCTGCTCGACGAAATTGAAAAAGCACATCCCGATGTGTTTCATCTGTTGCTCCAGGTCCTTGACGAAGGTCAGCTGACAGATAGCCTGGGCAGAAGAATCGACTTCCGGAATACTATCATAATAATGACTTCCAATATCGGTACCCGACAACTTAAAGATTTCGGACAGGGTATCGGGTTTAATACTGCTGCAAAACAGAATCAGGTAAATGAATATGCAAAAAGCGTTATCCAGAATGCTCTGAAAAAAGCCTTTGCTCCTGAATTTCTTAACAGGATTGATGATGTGGTTATGTTTAATCCATTAACCAAAGAGGATATCTTTAAAATCATTGACATTGAACTCGAAGGTTTATACAAGAGAATAATTGCCCTGGGTTATAAGATAAAACTGTCAAATCCTGCAAAAGAATATATCGCTGAGAAAGGATATGATATTCAATTCGGTGCAAGACCGTTGAAGAGGGCAATTCAAAAATACCTCGAGGATCCGATGGCTGAAGTTCTTATTAAATCTGAACTGAAGGAGGGTGATACCATATCCGTTGGATTCAATAAAAAGAATGAAGAGATTACCATGAAGGTAATCACCAAAGAAAGCAGTAACCAGGAGGTAATTGCTGAAAACGAGGATGAATAAGTAATTTGTAAACAGGTATATTTCATTAAGGCTGACTACGAAGACAACCTTTTTGTCATCTGACCTGAATTATTTCCTAATTCAATACTTTACTCATTCAGTTATAGTGTTTATAATCAAAAAATTGTTTCTTTTTTAAAAATTTTCAAGGAATGAGTAGGTGTTTTTTGCTTCTTAATTGTATATATCTATAGAAAATTTACTTTTGTATGCAACTGAATTGAGTATAATCTTGTCTCTTCAGATATAATTATACATCAACCAGTATGGGTAAGTTTCAGTAGCGTGTGACTTACAAATAGCTATACAGAACAGATTATTCTCTATTGGTTAAAATTTAGGGAGTATATTATGTTATGGTATAGTCGTGTTGTAAAAGAGACCAAACTATCATACCATGGAATCACTTAATTACAGAGAAAGGATCATTAAAAGAGAATCGACCCGTAATGACCTGAAAAGAAAAATGGAGAGGGTATTTGTATACATCGACAATAATCTTGATTCCGATATCGATATCCGGGACCTTGCAAGAACTGCATGCATTTCGGAGTATCATTTTATTCGGGTATTTAATTTATTCTGTGGTTGTACACCCTACCAATACATCATCAAAAAGCGCATCGACAAGGCGAAACTAATGATTCAGTATAATGTTTTTTCAGTTTGTGAAATTAGTAAAGCCTGTGGTTATGGACGTGTACAGACCTTCCGTAAATGTTTTAAGCGTGAAACGGGACTTACACCACGTGAATATTGCAGGACGAATCAGGCAATTGCCTGACCGGATTATTCAGAGCAAAATTGTTTTTTCGTAGATAGATTCCTGACAACAGGAAATTGGGTTAATGGGTAAACTCCTTGTGTTTGAAGACAACTCAGGGAGTTTTTTATGATCTGTCAGAATGAGCTTAGATTAGTGCAAAGAGATCATGTTGTTCGGCATCAACAACTTTGACTGTGTAGAAGTTCCCGACTTTTAATGATCTGTCGGAAGTGATCAGTACTTCATTATCCACCTCAGGTGAGTCTCCTTCGGTTCTTCCAATCCAATATTCATTTTCCTTCCTATCGATAATCACCCTGAATTCTTTGCCAATTTTGTTATGGTTCAACGACATGGAAATCTCAGCCTGTATTTCCATAATCTCTCCTACCCTTTTCTGCTTCTCATTTTCCGTGATAGTATCCTTATAGGTCCTGGCACCATAAGTGCCTTCCTCCTCGCTGTATGCAAATACGCCGAGTCGATCGAATTTCATCTTTTCAACAAATTCCAGAAGATCTTTAAATTCTTTAAGACCTTCCCCCGGATGACCAGTCATCAGTGTAGTCCGAAGAGTCAGTCCCGGTATAGCATTACGCATTTCATTGATCAACATATAGGTATCTGACGAAGTAACTCCTCTCCTCATCATTTTAAGCACAGGATCGCTGATATGCTGGAATGGAATGTCAAGATAATTACAGATATTTTTCCTTTCTCTTATAATGCTCAAAATTTCGAGAGGAAATTCAGCGGGATAAGCATAATGCAGCCTAAGCCATTCCATCCCCTCCAGCTCCGTCAACCGATCCAACAGCTCTGCAAGTTGTTGTTTTTTGTACAGATCGATGCCATAATAAGTAAGATCCTGTGCTATCAGAATAATTTCTTTAACACCAATATCAATAAGATTTTTAGCTTCATGAATGATTTCTTCAATAGGTTTCGAACGATACTTACCCCTGATAGCAGGTATGGCACAGAACGAGCACTTTCGGTTACACCCCTCGGATATCTTGAGGTAAGCATAATGCGAGGGTGTTGTAATAAAACGTTCACCAATGAGGTGTTCCTTAAAATTAAAACCAAGAGTTTCGATAATATTCTTTAAATCATTGACTCCAAAATAGTAATCTACTTCAGGAATTGTATCAATCAGATCGTTTTTATAGCGTTGTGAAAGACATCCCATGACATATAATTTCTTGATTCTCCCCTGCTTTTTAGCCTGAATAAAACGCAATATTGTATCAATCGATTCTTCTTTAGCATCGTTAATAAATCCACAGGTATTGATTACAACAATTTCAGCTTCGGTTATGTCAGCATCATGTAATACACGGGCTCCATTGGCCTTGATTTGATTGAGGAGTACTTCCGAATCAACCAGGTTTTTCGAACAACCCAGGGTAACCACATTAATCAATCTATTTTTATCCCTGATTTTCATACGGAATAATACAATAATAATTGTAGTCCGACTATCCTTAATTCAATTCTCTGAATACAGACCAGCTAAAAGATCAAAAAGTCATTCTGAGATTTCAGGTGCGAATATATTGTATATAATTGGAACTAATTGTGAGAAACAGCATTTCACAACAGATATTGCTCTTGATATTGATTGTATGACAAAGAATTCGTGATCATTTATAGCATAATACAGTTTCAATTGCTATCAAAATTTAGTAAATTTAAGAGAAGAGTATTCAGTAAGAATAAATATGGAGGGAAACCGCAATGAATGAACTTTTAATTCAGTTAATAAAAACTGTTGCAACTATACCTATTGCATGGATTATCTTAAGGCTTATTTTTAAGCGATCTGTCATGTTTCAGTTTAGTATGATTACAGTCAGCTTTACATTGTTTGTAGATGCTATGAAGGCTGTTGAATTACTGGCGGATATAACTTTCCTTAAATATGCTCTCACCCCTGCAAACATTCTGATAGGTGTTGGAGTGTATATCTATATCAATAATCTGTTGAAAAAACCCTTGGAGAGGTCGATAATGCAGGTTAATGAACTTTCGGAAGGCAATCTCAATATTGAAATTCAAAAGTCTGAATCGAAAAATGAGTTGGGGATATTGTCAAATTCATTACTTAACCTGACAAATAGACTGAAGACAATCATATCAACTATCACTGATAATGCCGATAATGTTTTGAACGCAAGCCAGCAAATGAGCAGTTCATCAGAGGAATTATCTCAGGGTGCAAATGAGCAAGCCAGTTCAATCGAGGAAATATCGTCTACGATGGAGGAAATTTCAGCTAATATCCAGCAAAACAGTCAGAATGCCCAACAAACCTATAAGATTTCTCTTGAAGCGAATGATGGTATAAAAGAAGTAGCTAAGAGGGCAAGTAATGCTGTCGGCGCAAATAAAGAAATAGCCGAAAAAATTGGCATTGTTAACGACATAGCTTTCCAGACAAATATTCTTGCTCTCAATGCTGCGGTTGAAGCAGCACGGGCTGGTGAACACGGGAAAGGCTTTGCTGTTGTTGCTACTGAAGTAAGAAAATTAGCTGAACGTAGCAAAGTGGCTGCAGAAGAAATTGTAGCGCTTGCACAAAAAAGTCTGGAACTAGCTGAAGGCGCCGGAGAAGTAATGATGCGTGTATTGCCGAAGATAGAGAATACAACATTACTTGTTCAGGAAATCTCGGCAGCGAGTTTGGAACAAAGTAATGGCACAATTCAGGTTAATAATGCTATCCAGCAACTAAATAATGTAACTCAGCAAAATGCTTCTTCAAGTGAAGAATTGGCATCCAGTGCCGAAGAATTAGCTGCACAAGCAGAAGAACTAAGGGAAGCTATTTCATTTTTCAGTACAGCCTCCGGTGAAAACAGAGAAAATCTGAAGGCAAAGAATAAATCAGAAGCAATTTCTAAGTTATAAGCAAAGCACCGACGTTTTATTGCTTATGCTAATGCGAATTAGTTACGACTTAATCTGACGGCAGTGACTTAATGACTTAAAATATACTATAAGCAAAAAATCGATTAAGAAGAGAATAAGGAATCTACGAATTCCTCTTTATTAAAGATTTGAAGATCATCAAGTTTTTCGCCGATACCAATATATTTGACAGGAATTTTAAATTGATCAGAAATCCCTAACACAACGCCTCCTTTTGCAGTGCCATCAAGTTTTGTAACAGCAATTGCGTTGACCTGGGTTGCATTAGTAAATTGTTTTGCCTGTTCAAAAGCATTTTGACCTGTTGACCCGTCGAGTACCAGAAGCACCTCGTGAGGGGCACCCGGTAATATCTTTTCCATTACACGTTTAATTTTGGAAAGCTCATTCATCAGGTTAATTTTATTATGGAGACGACCGGCAGTGTCAACTATAACAATATCAGCGTCATTCGATTTAGCTGATGCAAGTGTATCGTAGGCAACACTGGCGGGATCGGCGCCCATCTGCTGTTTAACGATCGATACACCCACCCGGTCGGCCCAGATTGAAAGCTGATCTACGGCTGCAGCACGAAATGTATCAGCAGCACCTAACCAGACTTTTTTACCGGTTTGTTTAAACTGATAGGCCATTTTAGCGATTGTGGTCGTTTTACCAACACCATTAACCCCGACAACCATTATTACATAAGGTTTTGCCGGCATTATTGCATCAAATCCATTACTTGTGCCCGTGTTGTTTTCAGCAAGCAATCCGGCGATTTCCTCTTTTAATATGACATTGAGCTCGCTGGTATTCATATATTTCTCAGCTGCAACCCGTTTTTCAATCCGTTTTATGATCCGCAGCGTTGTTTCCACACCAACATCAGAACTGACAAGAACTTCTTCAAGGTTATCTAGTACTTCCTCATCAACTCTTGATTTGCCTATTACAGCACGTGAAAGTTTTCGGAGAACAGACTCTTTTGTTTTTTCGAGACCCCTCTCCAGATTCTCTTTTTTGTTTCTGCTATTAAAAAAATTGAATTTGGCCATACTGTAATATACTTATTCCGGCTCTATTAACAAAGAATACGAATGGCTGTTTTACTATCGGCTGAAGAAAAAAAAAGCCTTCTTAAAGAAGAAAGCTCTATAACAGATGAATAAAAAGAATTTTAATCAGCAAAAAAATCTTTTATATGATCGTTATGTACAATTTCTTCCTGGAAGGAATAGGATCCGGTCTTTTCGGATTTCACCATTTTAATACAACGGGTAAATAGCCTTCCTTCTCCAGTTTGTAATGATGCAACAACTTTCTTTGCCATGGTACACTTATTTTATTTCGCGATGAATAGTTACTTTTTTTAGTATCGGATTGTACTTTTTAAGTTCAAGCCTATCGGGAGTATTTTTTCGATTCTTGGTTGTAATATACCTCGATGTACCGGGCATTCCAGAATCTTTATGTTCAGTACATTCTAAAATTACCTGTACCCTGTTTCCTTTTTTTGCCATACTTTATAAATTAATACGATGTGATAAAACCTTTGCTTTTTGCTTCTTCAAGAGCCTGTTTTAATCCTTTCTTATTAATATTCCTCATACCGGCAGCAGAGACGCGCAGCGTAATCCAACGATTCTCCTCCGGAAGAAAATATCGTTTATCAAACAGGTTCGGCAAGAATTTCCTCTTGGTTTTCCTGTTTGAGTGAGAAACATTGTTGCCAACAACCATTCTCTTTCCTGTTATCTGACAAATCCTAGACATTATCTCAGTTTTTAATCATTTTCTAAAACAGCTCGCAAAGTACGCTATATTTTTTCAAAATATCAAAAAATTATCTACAATTTTTAATATGCCTGTCGATCTCATTTCTTAATAGATTTAGCGCGTTAATCGCTGCCCTCATTATATTTCTTTCACGGTTCTCGCCAAATAAAAACTTATGTGAAATTACTTCATGTGGTGAAGCAATTGCTATCCAGGTTGTGCCAACCGGTTTTGTGCCGGTACCTCCGGTTGGCCCTGCTATTCCAGAGGTTGCAATACCGAATGTAGTATTAAACTTCTTTTGCACTCCAAGTGCCATTTGCTCTACCACTATTTTACTGACAGCACCCTCTTCACTTATACTACTCTCCTGAACATTCAGCAAATCGATCTTCGATTTATTGCTATATGTAACTATACCACCCATATAATATTCTGAGGCACCTGCAACCGAGGTAATAAGATGACTAATATATCCACCTGTAATACTTTCAGCAACCGATACAGAATATTGATTCTCTCTAAGTTTTTTCCCAATAACTTCCTGTAATGTATCTTCATCAAATCCGAACACATGCATTATTCCGATGATTGAAACCAACTCCTCGGTCTTTCCTGCCAGAATTTCCTCAAGTTCTTTTTTATTTGTACTAGTACCCTGAATGGTTAACCGAAACCTCAATACACCAGGCGAAGGCAAATAGGCAAGTGCAATACCATGTTCAAGTTTTTCTTCCCAATCCTTCAGCATATCGGCTGTGATTGACTCCGTTAAGCCTGAAGTATTTATAGTACGGTGCATAATAACAGGAAGATCGAATTTGCTTTTTATAATTGGTAACACTTCTTCGATTATAAGGGCTTTCATTTCAAAAGGAACACCAGGTAACGAGAAAATAAGATGATTTTCTTGAATGAACATCATACCTGGTGCAGTTCCATTTCGATTTATTAAAGCAGTACAATTATCAGGTATTTCTGCTTGTTTACGATTGCGTTCGGTTAGAATGGTTCCACGTTGGTTGAAAAAATTCTTAATATTTTCCAATGAGGGTTGATGTATCACTAATTTCCCTTTAAAATATTTTGTTAATGTTTTTTTTGTTATATCATCGTTGGTAGGTCCCAATCCTCCTGTAATAATAATAATTTCAGAATGAGCCAATGAAGCGTCAAGAGTTTCGGTGATATCCTGCACGCGATCGGGAATAGCAATCTTTCTGCGTACTTTTATGCCAATTTTTGTGAGTTCTGAAGCGATATAGGATGAATTGGTATCAACAACCTGACCAATCATTAATTCATCTCCTATGGCGATTATATCTGCTAACATGACAGAAAGTAATTATATCAGTGCATATCCAGAGTTAGTAATCATTTTGCTGGAAAAATCATACAATGTTTTATCCGGTTTGTCATCAGTTAAATTATTTCTTCAACGCTTTAATTCGTTGCAATAGCGTTGGGTGAGAATAATAAAAGAAGACATAAACAGGATGAGGTGTCAGGTTGCTCATGTTTTTTGAAGATAGTTTCTTCAGCGCTGTTATAAGTGGTTCAATTTTATAATGCTCCTTCACGTATCGATCGGCCTGATATTCGTTTGTTCGTGAAAGTTGGTTTAGTGCAAGGCCAACCACTGTAGTAATAGGGCTGTAAATTATTCCAAATGCAAGGATAACCATTTGTATGCTATGCACTTTTGCCCCCAATGCCCATGAAAGCATGGGGTTAACAGTGAATAGTGAAAAAACATAAAGGGTGATCCCGGTTTGAATAACACCAAGAATTATGTTTACCAGTGAGTGTTTTTTCTTATAATGTCCTATTTCATGTGCTAAAACAGCAACAATTTCTTCAGTATTCAGATCGTTGATCAGCGTATCATAGAGTACGATACGCTTCTTAGTACCCAACCCAGTAAAATAAGCATTCGATTTAGTCGATCGTTTGGAACCATCGATCACAAATACATTATCGAGTTTGAATCCAACCTTTCTGCAGAAATCATTTATTGCATCGCGCAGCGCACCCTCTTCAAGGGGTTTCTGTTTATTGAAAAGCGGAACAATGAGCGTGGAATAAAACATCGTGACAAATATCATTATAGCCGTAACTCCAATCCAGGCATAAATCCAGAACATCTCTTTTGTCAGCAAATAAAACCAAATTATGAGCGCTGTCATACCTCCTCCCAGTATCCCTGCAAGAAACCAACCTTTGATTTTATCGAGAAAGAATGTTTTTAGAGTCGTAGTGTTAAAACCAAAACGCTCTTCAATAACAAATGTATCATAAAGAGCAAATGGAGTATTCAGTATATCTGACATAAGCATTATCACAGCAAAGAATACAAGTGCTATAAGAATAGGGTTAGAAATAAATGAGCGAATTTCCTGATCGAGGTATCCAAAGACATGAAAAAACAATATCGTCAAAATAAGGAAAAAGCTGAATGTACTTGTAATAAAGGAAAACCTGTCGTTTGTTCTGAGGTATTCCTGCGATTTTTCATATTGTTCTTTTTCATACACATCGCTTACTTCCTTCGGAAGCGGGCAGCGATAGTTTTTTGAATTCACCCATGAAAGAATACGTTCCAGGAAATAATTGAAAACAATAATACTCGTAATAAGGATAAATGGAGCATTGTATTCGCATACCAAATGATGTTTCCATAAACCATTCAAAAACAAAAAAACCGTATTAACCGCATGAACCTGGGTAAAAAATAAAATCATTTCATGTACTTTGAGAGGATCAAAAATAGTAAATATGCATCACTTATTTGGTGGTTGGATATCTATAGAAATAAATAGGTGTAATGTTAGATCTCACATTACACCTATTCAATTGAATGCTATATTGATATCATGTTTTCATAGCACCACAAATATTAATAACCTGTCCGCTTACATAGGAGGACATATCGGAAGCAAGAAATAGACAGACATTAGCAACTTCTTCGGGAGTACCTCCTCTTTTTAGCGGTATATGACTTTCCCATTGTTTTCGCACTTCTTCTGGTAATTGGTTGGTCATTTCTGTAATAATAAAGCCAGGGGCGACCGCGTTGCAACGGATATTGCGTGCTCCAAATTCCTGAGCAATCGATTTTGTAAAACCAATTATTCCTGCTTTTGAGGCAGAATAGTTAGCCTGATTCGCATTTCCTCCAACACCAACAACAGAACTCAGATTGATAATACTACCTTTCCCGCTTTTCCACATTATTGGCTGAACCGCCTTAGTAAAATTGAAAACTGATTTAAGATTGACATTAATAACAATGTCCCATTGTTCCTCAGTCATCCTCTTTAGTGCTGTATCTTTCGTGATACCAGCATTATTTACCAGAATATCCACCCTTTCAAATTTGCCCAGAATCTCATTTACTACTCTATTTGTATCATCAAATTTGCTGGCGTCGGAAGCAAAAGCAGCTGCTTTAACTCCAAGAGCATGAAGTTCTTTTTCAAGTGAAGCAGTATTATCATCAAGTTTTAGATCGGTAAAAGCAATATTAGCCCCTTCCTGTGCGAAGCGGAGTGCAATAGCTCTGCCAATACCTCTGGCAGCTCCAGTAACTATCGCGGTTTTTCCTTCAAGTAGTTTCATAGAATATCTGATTTTGTTTGCCGGCAAAAGTAATTAAAGAAAGTTTAAATATTCAACCTATCAATCCATTTTCTCAAACACGAAATTCATACAGTAGTCAAAATCCACAACTTTTTAAGGTGAAGAGCGTAAAATATTATAACAGAAACAACTCAAAATAATCATCATATGAAAACCAAGCTACTAACCGCCGGATTGATAAGTTTTATCATCCTTTTCGTAACTCATCACAATGCATTTAGCCAACAAACAATGCAGGTATCAAATGCAGAGCGTTTCATCGCTTACAGTCTTTATAACTTTTCAAAGTTAATTGATTGGCCAAATAGCGGAATGCTTTCCGTTTTTCAGATAGCTGTTGTCGGTGATAAAAAAGTGTATGTCGAATTGCTTGAACTCTCGAAGAATAAAAAAGTTGGAAATGCGACATACCAGATTGATTACTTCAAGAGCACAGAAGAAATGGCCGGAAATTACCAGATGGTATACTTGTCAAATCTTCAAAGTAGTAAGGTGCAATCGCTTTCCTCTAATCCGAAGATGAAAAATGTTCTGTTGGTTACTGAACGTGAGGGAATGGCGAGTTCCGGGTCGACCATTAGTTTTCTTATCAATGAAAATGGCCAGATGGGCTTTGAAATAGCCAAGATGAATGCTCAGAAAAATCAACTAACAATACGATCGCAGCTTGAAAGGATGGCTATGAAAATAATCTGATTTCAACTAATACTGAACAGCTGAAAGCCTGCAAATATAACGAAGTGCAGGCTTTTTTATTGCGTTGAATGACAGTTAATGATGATAGTTTATTTTCTCTTAAGCGCTTTGGCCATTGTAACGCCAATTTCAGCGGGAGATTCAACAACATTTATTCCACATTCACGCATGATAGCCATTTTTGCTGCTGCAGTATCATCTTTTCCTCCGATAATAGCTCCTGCGTGTCCCATTCGTCTGCCCTTTGGAGCCGTCTGTCCGGCGATAAAACCAACAACCGGTTTACTGCCGTTCGCTTTGATCCAGCGTGCGGCATCGGCTTCCATACTTCCTCCTATTTCACCTATCATGATAATTCCTTCTGTATTCTTATCTGCCATAAATAATTTGATGGCATCCAGCGTAGTGGTTCCGATAATCGGATCACCTCCTATTCCAATGCAGGTTGACTGACCAAGACCTATTTTGGTGACCTGGTCCACTGCCTCATAGGTTAGAGTCCCGGAACGCGAAACAATCCCGATGGTTCCTTTTGTATGAATAAAACCAGGCATAATACCAACTTTTGCTTCGCCGGGAGTAATAATACCGGGACAATTCGGGCCTATGAGACGGGCTGTGTGACCTGATAAATATTGTTTCACTTTCACCATGTCGGAAATGGGAATGCCCTCTGTAATACAAACAATAACAGCAACTCCGGCATCAGCGGCTTCCATGATTGCATCCGATGCAAAAGGCGGCGGTACAAAAATGACTGAGACATCAGCATTTGTTTCATTTACCGCCTCTTTAACCGTATTGAATACTGGGATACCCAAATGCTTCTGTCCTCCTTTACCGGGAGTCACCCCAGCTACAACATTTGTCCCATAATTAATCATCTGTCCAGCGTGGAAACTACCTTCACTTCCTGTAAAACCTTGTACAACAACCCTGGAATCTTTGTTTACTAGTATACTCATCGTATGTAATCTTCAAATTCAGAAATGCGCCCAAAAGTAATTCTTTCCATTAATTTTTCAAAAACACAATACAAAACTGCAACATGTATATTACATTGCTTCCAGCATAAACATTTTTCGGCAAAAGGTATTGATGAAAAAATAACTAATCGGTCTGTAAATATTTGGTAATCAAAGCGAATAGTTCGTGTGCATCGATTGGTTTAGGAATATAATCTGAAAAACCGGCATCCATTATTTTTTTTATCTCATCTGAAAAGGCATAAGCAGTCTGAGCAATTACAGGAATTTTTACATTTCTTTTCTGAAGTTCTTTTAATGCTTCAATCCCATTCATTTCGGGCATTTTAATATCCATTAGTACCAATTGTATGTTGGGATTATTTTCCATTAGCTGTATGGCCTGTTTTCCATTAATTGCATGCAATATGGTTGCTTTAGTTTTTAATAAGAGTTTTTCGAGATAAGAATAGTTTGCATAGTCGTCTTCAGCAACCAGAATCAGTGAATTCTGTATTATAGGTATTTTTTTAACAAGATTATAACCATCTTTTCCTGTCCTTGGATGTTTGCCAGCTAAAAAGGGTATAGTAAAGTAAAATACAGATCCCTTGCGATACTCCGATTCAAGCCAGATTGTTCCACCTAACAATCTGACAAGTTGCTGTGAAATAGACAATCCAAGCCCTGCACCTCGGTATAAATTGGCAGTATCATCTTCGACCTTTCTGAATCGCTGAAAGATAACTTCGGTATATTCCTTCTTAATTCCAATACCAGTATCTTTCACATAGAATTCCAGCAAATTCCGCTCATGAATTGGTTTACATCCTACTTCAATATAACCGCTTTCAGTAAATTTGATCGCATTATTTATCAGATTGGTGAGTATTTGTTTAAGCCTGAATTCATCAGTGGCAACAACCATTTTTTTAGCACTTTCACTAACATTTATTCGAAAATCGATAGGATTGCTTTTATTTAGTTTTTGTTTTTCTATTTCGAAACTGAAAATATTCTTTATATCATTGAAAATAGCTGCAATAGATACGTCAGAGATTGTGATATCCAGGTGACCTGATTCGATTTTTGAGAAATCGATGATATCGTTTATCAGGTTTAACAGTGTATTATTACTACCCTCAATGATTGATTTAAACGATATTTTCTCTTCCTCGCTTGTTTCCGGGTCTAGAAGAAGATTGCTAAAGCCAATTATTGAATTAAGGGGTGTACGGATTTCATGTGAAAGATTTGCCAGAAATGAAGATTTCAACCGATCGGATTCCTCTGCTTTATCTTTTGCTTCTATTAGCTCTTTTGTACGTTCCTCAACAATTTCCTCTAGTTTTGTTCGATAGCGGGCGAGTTCGCCAAATGCCAGCTCGATATTACTTTTTTGTTCCTCCAGCAATTTATTCTGCTTACTGATTTTGACATTCAGCGAAGACAATTCCTCAGTTCTTTCTTTCACACGTTTTTCCAGTTCTATATTCCGATTTTTTAGGCTTTTAATCCTAAAACTATATAATAACAATGCAAGGCCGATAATTAGCAAAATAAATAGTATACGAAATCCCCAGGTCTGCCAGAACGGTGGGTAGATTACTAAACTAATAGATGTCCCCTTCGTATTCCAATACCCATCGTTATTAGAAGCTTGTACCCTAAATACATACTTACCCGGATCGAGGTTGGTATAGGTTGCTTCTCTTTTATTACCTGCAAATACCCAGTCCTTGTCAAAACCCTCCATTTTGTATTTATACTGATTATTCTCATTGGCGATATAATTGATGGCAACGAATCCAAAGGTTAAAAAATTCTGGTTGTACTTCAGTTTAATTTCTTCTGTCATGCTGATGCTTTTAACTAGCAGAGAATCGTAATCGCCTATATTAACCTCCTTATTGAATAGTTTAAAGGATGTTAAATACACATTGGGAATACGTTTATTATCAATAATTTGATCGGGGTTAAACAGAACGATACCTTTTTCGCTGCCAAATACAAGCTTACCATTTCTTAGTTTCAATGCAGAACGATCCCAGAAAAAGATATCCTGCAGATTATCAGATGTGTTAAAATTCCGGAAATCAACTATTAGTGAATCAGATGTTACATCCTGCGAATAGCGCATCCTTGACAGTCCATTGCCGGTACTAAACCATAATTCTCCCGGCCTGAATTCTAATATACCTTTAATCTGATTACTTGGAAGACCGTCTCTTTCAAAGAAGTGAATAAAACGATTAAGCTTACGATCGAACAGATCTAGTCCGAATTTGGTGCCGATCCATAGATTTTCATTTGAATCTTCAAACAGCACGTTTATGAAATTATCACATAAAGAGGTTGAATCCTTATCGTCATGAAAATAGTTTTTAAACGATTTAGTTGCCGGGTTAAAGTTAGATAATCCTGATGGTGTAGCAATCCAGAATAATCCCTTCCTGTCAATTATTATCTGGAAATTCCAGTTATCCGGCAGTGATGTATTCTTGTTACTGTAATCACTCAGGAAATGGTCATATTTTTTTGTAACGGGGTTAAATCTGCTCATGCCATTACTATGCGATATGATCCAAAGATCACCGCATTTATCTTCAACGATCGAACGCACATCACGTCCTTTACTGTTCTGACCCAATTCAGGATTAAAAGGATACGAGACAAACTTTCCGGTAACCTTATCAAAACGCTGTAAATAGCCCAGGTAATTTCCAATCCAGATATTTTGTTTGCTATCTTCGAATATTGCGTATACTGACCCATAAGCAAAAGAGCCCGGATCGGAAGGATCATTCAGGTATAGTTTACGTTTATTTGTTTTAGGATCGATTACATTGATACCCTGATCAAACGATCCTAACCAGAGATTACCCTCACTATCTTCCAACATACTGCTAATATTGATTAAATCGAGAGTTATCCCTTTACTAAACCTGTTATAATTTTCAAATGCTTTACCGGAAACAGCAAGATTTACACCGCCCTGATAAGCGCCTATCCAATAGTTACCCTGAATATCCTGGTAAGTTTGTGTAACACCTACGCCGCTAAGCCCAAATGGGTTATCCTGCTGGCGTTTGTATGCTACTGCTGTTCTTTCTATTTTATCGAATACATATAATCCGTTAGTATTTGCGATGTAGAATAATCCGTCGTTACCTTTGAAAATATCGTTTATATAATAGGTTTCTTCGAAGTTATAATCCAATAAGTGAACCTGCATGGAACTTTTCAGTATATAATATATCCGGCCTCGTATTGTGCCAGCCCATATAGTATCTCCTTCTTCAAGCAGAGTATTTACGTCGGTAATGGGGATTGTGTTGAAATGACTATCACTAAAATAAAATTGTTTCAGAAAACCCGAATTTATATCATAGCAATATAATCCTTCGACTCCGCCAAGCCAAAATCTGTCTTCCTTATCTACGATCAGGTCTTTAATACTTTTGAAATCATTAGAATCTCTATAAAATTCGTCGGTTTTAGGGTTATATGTAAAAAGTGAGCCTAACTCAACCGCTATGAAAAGTTCATTCTTTGAATTTTCTTCAATTCCTGTAACTCTGTTGGCGGTATTTACATTTAGCTTTAAGGTATCCAGCAGATAATTCGTAAAGTTTTCTTTATCCGGATTATATAAGCTTAAACCATTTTGAGTGCCTACCCACAACCTGCGCTTATGGTCCAGATAGATATCAAAGATCATATTGTCGGCAAGGCTTGTATTATTATCAAGTTGTTTCTTAAAGATTTTATTGTTGTATCCATCGAAACGGTTTAAACCTTCCATGGTGCCTATCCAGATATAACCTTTATGATCCTGTAATATGCAATTAATTATATCACTTGAAAGGCCAGACTTTGTATCAATTGATAAAAACCTGAATTCATTTTTTTGGCTGCAGACAGTGATAAAGAATGTAAATCCTATTGTCATGAGCAGCGTTCTGATCATAGGCTCTGACTGAAATACTTGAACCATGAGGGTATTGGATTTACTCTTAACTATAGCTGGCTCAATTGTGGAAAATTTGCTCATAGTAATAATTCATGTGAAACAATTCAGAAACCTGTTCCTGCCTGTTGTACTATGTAATTTACGAATAATTTTTTCATGATATAGTAAATGATGTTAAAACAACCCGCTTAATCTGGATAGTCATCAATAGATATAATATCGCTCGCATATGTTTTCGTTAAACAAATCGAATACAATACTTAAATTAGCAGCATATATTTGAATTGAGTCCATGCATATTGATGATACCATATGCGCGCTATCGAGCCCATCAGGAACAGGAGCAATAGCGATATTGCGTGTCAGCGGTGAGAAGGCTATAGCTATCTGTAATAAATTAATAACCTTCCCTGATAATAAAAAACATCTCACAACGCTCAAGGCAAATACTGTTCATGTGGGGAAAATTATATATAAAGGAAATCAAATCGATGAAGTAGTTATTACGCTTTTTAGAAGTCCTCGTTCATATACAGGAGAAGATCTTGTCGAAATTTCTTGTCACGGTTCTC
Organism: uncultured Bacteroidales bacterium; assembly: GCA_964634105.1. Taxonomy (GTDB): domain Bacteria; phylum Bacteroidota; class Bacteroidia; order Bacteroidales; family UBA10428; genus UBA10428. Next base: position 48,000 of record CAZWIU010000010.1, read on the forward strand.
ACTATATTCAACAAAAGATATTACAGGTGCTCATCCTTTCGGGAGCTCGACTGGCAAGACCTGGGGAATTTACGCAACGTGCTTTTTTGAATGGTAAATTAGACCTTTCTCAAGCTGAAGGTGTTGCTGATCTTATTTCCTCAGAATCGGAAGCATCTCATCGCCTTGCACTTAATCAGATGCGTGGAGGATTTTCGGATGAAATTAAGAAGCTGAGGAATGAACTTATACAGTTTGTGAGTCTAATTGAATTAGAACTAGACTTCAGCGAAGAAGATGTCGAATTTGCCAGCCGAAAGCAGCTGTCAGATCTTATCCAAAAAATGCTTCAGATATTTAAATCCCTAATCCAATCATTCGAATACGGCAATGCAATTAAAAATGGTATTCCCGTCGCTATCATTGGGCGGACAAATTCAGGAAAATCGACTTTATTAAATCGTTTATTGAATGAAGAAAGAGCCATTGTATCGGAGATAGCTGGAACAACTCGTGACTTCATTGAAGATACAATGATTATTCATGGCATCTTGTTCCGGTTCATCGATACAGCAGGACTCCGGCATACAACCAATGCGATTGAAGCTGAAGGTATAGCCAGAACAATGAAAAAAGTTGAACAGGCTTCGATCGTCATTATTCTTGTAGATATAAATGAGCCTATCAATGAAATTGATAAAGCAATGTCTTTCCTTCACGAAAAGAAAATGGATCTGTCTGGTAAGCTCCTCATTTTTGTTTTAAACAAATCAGATACCCTGCCTTTAACTCGCGTTAAAGAAATCCAGAAACACTATGTAAAAGAATGGAGTGATATAGCCGAATCGATTGCAATTTCTGCAAAACAGGGTACCGGAATTGAAAAGCTGGAAAAACTATTAGTATCACAGATAGAAAAGAAATCACCCTCAAAAGCAGAAATAGTGGTTACGAATGTACGTCACTTTGAAGCATTGAATAAAGCTTCGGATGCACTCACCAGGGCATTGCAGGGATTGAGTACCTCCCTCCCCACCGATCTGCTGGCTCAGGACATCAGAGAGGTTATTCACTGTCTTGGTGAAATCACAGGCGAGATTACCACAGATGAAATCCTGGAGAATATTTTCAAGAATTTTTGTATCGGTAAGTAAAGTTCGCGCTTCTTTTTATCTAACTGTCAATATTTGTTATTATCTGCAAGACTTTATTTTATGATTTTCGTTATCTATATCTTATCTTAAATTCAATATCAACTTCCATTTAATACAAGAGTAGAAATCAAGTTATAACGAGCAGGCTGTTGCCATAAAAACCTCACGTTTTTTTTACAGAATGATTTCCCTATACCCTTCAAAATGAAATTGACATAAAAAAGGGAACCTGAGGATGATTATTAAACTATAAAGGAGCATTTAAACCAGGTATGCCAGTTCAGCCGAATACATTTGAAATCAGGTCGTTAAAAAAATTACCGGTAACAATAATTATACTGAGTTATTAACTGAAATGTATCCTAACATAGAAGGACATGAAATACTTACTTTCAGGAAAGACAATCTGCTGTTATTGTAGCATCGTTTCTTAAATGTTTATGAAATTTTTGAAAATAATGAAACATTTTATATCTTCGTTTCGTTTTTAGACGAAATACTAAATGATGGAAATTACAAAGGAAAAGTATTATACAGACCAACAGGAAAAAGTTGCCCGATATGCCAAGGCACTTTCCCATCCTGTAAGAGTTTTTATTCTCGATTATCTTGCCAATAACCTCAATAAATGTTGTTATAGCGGCGATATGGCCGAAGAATTGCCCATTGCCCGCTCTACCCTTTCTGAGCATTTAAAGGAATTAAAAAAAGCCGGTTTGATACAAGGCGAAATTAATCCACCCTATATTAAATATTGTATCAATCGTGAAAATTGGGAAGAAGCAAGAAAGATCTTTACTGATTTCTTTAAAAGGTAAATAGTAAACGAGTTTAGGCTCCTATTTTGGATAATGGTTTTAAATAATAATAATAATAACAAGAATATGGAAATAAAAATTTTAGGTACAGGTTGCCCCAAGTGCAAAGCACTTGAAAAACTTACCCGTGAGGTAGTGGAACAAAACGGTTATGATGCTACAATTACAAAAGTTGAAGATATTGTAGATATTATGAAATATAATATAATGTCCACACCTGCCTTGGTAGTCAATGAAAAAGTCGAAATCAAAGGCCGTGTTCCTTCAGGCGATGAAATCAAACAAGTATTATCAAAGTATTAAAATTGTAAATTATTACCAGAGTAAATAATATTTTAAAATAAATAATTATGAAAAAGATTGCAATGTTATTTATAGCTCTTGCCTTGATGATGGGCAATTGGTCGTGTAACGCACAAACCAATAAAAAAGATGCAGAAAGCAATACTTCCGATAAAGTTGAAGCTTACTATTTCCATTTTACGGCAAGGTGTATAACCTGCAAAACAGTTGAAGCAGAAGCGAAAGCAGATATTGAAAGTCTTTATGGAGACAAAGTCAGATTTCAGGCAGTTAATCTTGATGATGAATCGAGTAAAGCTCTGGCAGAAAAATTACAGGTTGCCGGGCAAACCTTATTAATTGTTAAAGGCAATACAAAAATTAACCTGACCAACGAAGGTTTTATGTATGCCCGTAATAATCCTGAAAAGTTTAAATCCATTATTAAAGAAAAAGTTGACCCTCTTATTAATTAATCACGGATGGATTTTTTTAATAGCATATTAGAAAACAGCACCATGCCGTGGTTATCGGCATTGGTGCTTGGATTAATGACTGCCATTAGTCCCTGTCCGCTGGCTACCAATATTACTGCCATTGGTTTTATCGGCAAGGATATTGAGAACCGCAACCGTGTTTTCCTGAACGGATTGCTTTACACGCTGGGCAGGGCAATAACTTATACATCCCTGGCCCTGATCATCTATCTTGGAGCCGACCAGTTCAGATTTTCAGGTTTTTTTCAGCGATATGGCGAGAAATTTTTAGGGCCGCTATTGATTGTCATTGGCATCTTCATGCTGGGTTTTATCAAAATCAATTTCCCGGGTTTGGGTAAATTAACCTCCCGCATGGAAAACAAAGGCTCATGGAACTATATTGATGCGATTTTATTGGGAATTGTATTTGCTTTGGCGTTTTGTCCATACAGTGGGGTTTTATATTTCGGTATGCTTGTTCCTATGACAGTAATCAGCCCTTCGGGTTTGTACCTTCCTATAATTTTTGCAATAGCTACGGGAATTCCGGTAATCATTTTTGCCTGGGTACTCGCTTACACCGTTTCGGGTATTGGCAATGTGTATCACAAGGTTAAAACTTTCGAAATCTGGTTCCGGCGTATTATTGCAATTTTGTTCATCCTGGTTGGTATATATTATATCATACGGGTATTTTTCTAAAAAATTTGAAAATATGTTTCGGGTTTAGCCGAAACACTAAATAATTATAACAATGGAATTAAAAAAAGAAATCAAAATCCTTATCTGGATTACAATCATTTTTGGAGTTGCATTTTTTCTGCCCATTGAAAGTGCAAGATTCACAACCGCCATTAATGCTACTTTCGACCTGGTAAAATGGTATGCCCGCGAGCATGTAATACTATGTCTCCTTCCCGCTTTTTTCATTGCAGGCGTAATATCCATTTTTGTAAGCCAGGGTTCAGTGTTGCGCTACTTTGGGGCAAATGCAAAGAAATGGCTGGCCTATACTGTGGCGGCCATATCAGGAACAATTTTAGCAGTATGCTCATGTACCATATTGCCATTGTTTTCAAGTATCCACAAACGAGGCGCTGGTTTAGGCCCAGCTATAGCATTTTTGTATTCAGGCCCGGCCATCAACATATTGGCGATTATTCTTACCGCCCGTATTCTAGGCTTTGAAATGGGTGTAGCACGAACCATCGGGGCAATTACATTTAGCGTAATAATTGGTGTAATTATGTCGCTTATCTACCGTAAAGAAGAAAAAGCTAAGCGGGAGGAGCAAATGAATATTCAGCCTGAACCAGAAAAACGGCCTGTATGGCAAACATCGTTTCATTTTTTCACCCTGGTTTTAATACTGGTTTTTGCCAATTGGGGAACTCCATCAGGTGGTGATACATCCAGTATATGGTACTACATCTGGGCTTACAAATGGTATATAACCGGTTTTTTTAGTTTGTTTCTTGTTTATTCGCTTATTTATATTCTAAAAATAAAATGGCAATGGGTTTTATATGCTGCACTCGCTACAGGAGCATCTGCAATATTGTCTTCAACCTTTATTGAAAATTCCAAACTAAGCCCATTGGTACCAATGATTGTTGGGATTGCAGCCTTGAGTGTAATAACCCTTTTGGATAAAAAAGACCCTGATAACAAAGAGTGGACGATTTCGACATGGGGCTTTGCAAAACAGATTTTGCCCCTGCTCGCTATTGGCGTGGTAACTGCCGGGTTCTTATTAGGCTCAACCCACGATGGGAAAGCCATTGCAGGGGTAATACCCAATGAGTGGATTCAATGGTTGGTGGGAGGAAATTCTATATTTTCTAATTTTTTTGCTTCCATTGTCGGCGCATTCATGTACTTTGCCACACTTACCGAAGTGCCTATTTTACAGGGTTTAATAGCCTCCGGAATGGGTAAAGGGCCTGCTTTGGCTTTGCTATTAGCCGGGCCTTCCTTGTCATTGCCAAATATGTTAGTCATTCGTGGAGTGTTGGGAACTCAAAAAACTGTTGTATATGTCAGCCTTGTGGTAGTAATGGCAACAATTACAGGCTTAATCTATGGTGGAATATTTTAATAATTAATATGAAAATAGCAAAGAAACATGAAATGAAGCTTACCCTTACCATTATGGTATTGATAATGACTTTCGTTGTAACATTTGTAAGTCTTCTGGTAAATAATGGTTTTCATACCGGATTTATTATAAAATGGATGAAATCGTGGGGGCTTGCCTTCGCGGTTGCCCTTCCGGTGGTATTGGTTATTATGCCAACGATAAAAAAGACAATAGTAAAATATGTTGTTGGTTAGAAATGTAAAACAATGAAAAATCTTTTGATTATTTATTTTATAAACCTGTCTTGGTTTTCATTGTTAGCCCAACCGAATGATACCACGTTTAAGTCTTCAGGCAAACCCATTGTTCAGGTTTTTGGCTATTCAAAAATTGATGCAAGCGAAAATGCGAAGCAGCCTGTCAGTTTTGGCATAACCCGCGCACACATGGGTTACCAATATAACTTTTCCAAAACCTGTATGGCGGCTGTAATTGCTGATTTGGCAGGTCGGACTACCACTACCGAAATAATAGTAACCGATACCAGCGGGCAACAACTGCCGGTTTCCAATTCAGGAAAAGAAGGTAGTTACTATACCGCATTTCTGAAATTTGCTTATATCCAGTGGAAACCTTCAGATAAACTTACTTTGCAAATTGGCGGTGTCCTGCAAAACCATTACATTACCCAGGAAAAATTCTGGGGGTACCGCTATGTATACGAAACCTTCCAGGACAGGTATTATGGAACATCCAGCGGTGATTTCGGAGCTATCGGGTATTATAAAATCAATAAATTATTCGGTTTTGACTTGGCTGTTACCAATGGTGAAGGTATCCGCTTTAAACAGGATGATTACGGTAAGGTAAAAATAGCTTCTGGTATAGATATAGAACCTGTAAAAGGTTTTATTTCACGCTTGTACTATGATAATACTTCAACCGGAGATACATCGAATAATGCAACCCAGCATTTGTTTTCGTTTTTCGCAGGGTATCAAACGGATAAAGTATTCAGAGTTGGTGTTGATGTAAATTACAGGGTAAATAATCAGCACTATAAAAACAGGGATTTCTGGGGTTACTCCTTTTTTGGTACGTATATAGTGAACCCTAAAATTGAAATTTTTGCCCGTTTCGATAATGTATTGTCAAACACCCTGCCGGGAGAGGCTGAAAGCTGGAATATTGCCAAAGAAGGACATGCCTATATTGCAGGGGTTCACTACCAGCCTGTGAAAACCATTAATTTCTCCATTAACTACCAGGCATGGGATGCAAAAAGCGAAAATGTAACCCCAACTAATTATATTTTTTTAAATACTGAATTTAAATTTTAATTATGAAAGCAATCAGTTTTATTGGCGGAGGAAGAATCACTAAGATACTTCTCCAGGCATTTAAGAATGCCAATACCGTTTTTGAACAAATAACCGTGTTTGATATTAACGAAACGGCATTAACCAATTTGAAAACCAAATTTGGACAGATTTCTGTTACTGGTAAAATTGAAGATACAACAAATTCAGACCTAGTAATTTTAGCAATTCATCCACCTGTTACTATCGAAACACTTGAAAAATTAAAAGGGAAACTGAGCAATAACAGCATTCTTCTTTCCCTGGTACCTAAAATTACGATTGAAAAAACCATTTCCATTCTGGGCGGCTTCAAAAATGTAGCCCGAATGAACCCCAGCGCATCAACCATTGTCAACAAAGGAGTTAATCCTGTTGCTTTCTCTTCCTTATTCGACAACGATAAGAAAAAAGCTTTATTCGATTTATTTCAACCATTCGGGTATACGCCAGAAATTTCCGATTCTAAAATTGAAGCCTACGCTGTTATAAGTGCAATGGGACATACCTATTTTAACTTCCAGCTTCAAAAATTAAAGGAACTTGGAGTTTCTTTTGGAATGGATGAAGCCGAAGCCGGCAAAGCAATCAGCAATATGCTATGGGGTACAACTGAAACATTGTTTAATTCAGGATTGACATATCCGGAAGTAGCCGACCTTGTTCCGGTTAAACCAATGGCCGAAGTAGAGGAAACAATAAAAGGATATTATGACCAATACCTGAATGGAATTTACAACAAAATAAAACCTTGAAATATGGAAAATACAAATCAAACACCTTCTTGTCTTTGTGGCAGTGGCGAATATATTGTATTGGCCTGTTCCGGCTCATGTGATTTAGGCCAGGTAACCGACAGGGTTGCCCGTAAGTTGCGCGATAATAAAGTACGTCGGATGAGTTGTCTTGCTGCGGTTGGTGCAAACCTGAAACCAACCATTGAATCAATGAAAAACACCAATATTCTGTTGCTCGATGGTTGTCCGGTTGACTGTGGCAAACATATACTCGATAATGCCGGGTTAACAGGTTATAATTATGTACGGATGACTGATTTCGGCTATAAAAAAGGCGGAACAACGGTTACAGAAGAATTGATTAACGCAGTTTATGAAAAAGTTGAAACTATCTACTAATAGAAAAGAAGGCTATCGGGAATTTTTTATAGTATTATCGGTAGCATTTTTCATTTAGTTGTTTGTGTTCAAGAATAAACTAAACTACTTTGCTTCAGAGGCTATTTACGAACTGGCCGGTACTGATATGCTGAATTCGGAATCGGCCTTTTAGATTTAGCACATAGCTACTCTAAAAACGGGTTATCCTATGAGATTATATTTCTTAAATTTGCTTTAAAAGGTTGTTCGGCCTGCAAACGTATGGAAATAATAACGGACGAAATCTATTCATAATAAGCAGCCTAGGTGAATGTAATTTTTGTAAATGGCGTTTACCCATGGGCGTGCCGTTACCATAGTAGCTCTGTCACATCGGCGATAAGACCCTGAAAAGAATTTTATCCTGTGTTAAGAGCATCGCGACTAGCTTCCCTGCACGCTAAGGCCCGGCAGGCGGGGCTGTCGGGATTCACGTCTGCCGGACGAGCAGGAATTCGACTTACCCCCGATAACTATCGGGGTCATATCATGATATTCATGAAAATTGAGTCTCATTAATAAAAATTAATTGATAGTATTTTAAAATACAGGATATGGGAACAGCAAAACAACTTTCATTTTTCGACCGTTATCTCACACTATGGATTTTTCTTGTAATGTTTGCAGGAGTTATTATCGGTTATTTCATGCCTGGCATATCAGGTTTCTGGAATTCGTTAAGCTCTGGCACGACCAATATTCCAATTGCTCTCGGATTAATTCTTATGATGTATCCTCCCTTGGCAAAAGTAAAATACGAGAAACTGCCATTGGTATTTAAAAATCTCAGGCTATTAGGCTTATCGCTTACACAAAACTGGATTATCGGGCCATTGGTAATGTTCTTTCTGGCTATCATTTTCCTGCATAATTATCCTGGGTTAATGGTTGGTGTTATTTTAGTGGGTTTAGCCCGTTGTATTGCCATGGTACTTGTGTGGAACGACCTTGCAAAAGGCGATACTGAGCTGGCTGCCGGTTTGGTTGCCTTCAATGCTATATTCCAGGTATTGCTATATTCTGTTTATGCCTATATATTCATAACATTTTTACCCCCGTTATTCGGTTTTAAAGGCGCTGCCGTAGATGTTTCAATTGCAGAAATAGCTGTCACTGTATTAATATATCTGGGAATACCCTTTGCAGCCGGTTTAATTTCCAATGTAATACTGCGCAAGTGGAAAGGCAGCGATTGGTATTATTCTAAATTTATTTCTAAAGCATCGTGGCTAACGCCTATTGCCTTGTTGTTTACAATTTTTGTAATGTTTTCGCTCAAAGGGGAGAAAATTATAGAATTACCAATCGACGTTGTTCGTGTTGCAGTGCCTTACACCATCTACTTTGTTCTGATGTTCTTTTCTACCTTCTTTATTTCTAAATGGATGGGCGAAAGCTACGAAAAATCAACCACTATAGCTTTTACTGCCGGAAGTAACGATTTTGAACTTGCTATTGCGGTTGCTGTTGCCGTATTCGGTATAGCTTCGCAAGCTGCGTTCGCTACTGTAATTGGCCCATTGGTTGAAGTACCGGTACTTATACTTCTTGTAAATGTTGCGCTATTCTTTAAGAAAAAGTATTACCCATCAACTGTAAAAAAGTAAAATATTGTTGAAAATGGAAGAAGAAATCAGGAATTTCAGAATTGTTAAAACAGTTGAAGCATATGAATCTGCTTCATGTTGTCCAACGGGTGTTTATCCGAACCAGACAAAATATTAATTGAATGTCAGACTATAATAGATCTGTTGAAAAAAGTTGTGTATGAAGTAAAGTGTTTAGCCATAAGCCAGGCTGCGATGGCAACTATGTAAACCAGCGTCTTTTAAAATAACCCTTCACACAGAAGTATAGTGACATACTGTTGTCAGTAACAAATTCTACTTTTGTTCGAACAATTCTCTAATGAAATATGAAAAGTGATCTAAACGGAATTATTAATATTGGGAAAGATACTGAAGCTAAACTGAAAAAGGTAGGTATTGATTCTTTCGCTAAGCTCAGAGAAATTGGCAGTGAAGGAGCTTTTATTCGTCTCCAAACAATTGATCCTGGTGCCTGCCTCAGCCTTTTGTATGGCCTGGATGGCGCTATAAGCAATGTTAGATGGAATGAACTTCCTTCGGAAAGGAAAAAGGTACTGCAACAATTCTATAAGATGGTTAAAAAGAAATAAAGCTTTCCACTATGGGATACTATATTGACCTGAACTCCATCAGCCTCGAAACCTATAAATTGAAGCTGAAAAATTCCGATTTACTACGAAGCCGGATGATGCTAAAAGAAAAAATAGATGAACGGTTCAGCTCTTTTGAAAGTTTAGGTATTAAGAACCTTCTGGAATTGCAAAGGACTTTAAAAAATAAAAAATCATATAGAGATCTTGTCAATCAAAATGGTTTAAATGAAGAATACCTGTCCATATTGCTGCGTGAGATCAATAGCATGCACCCTAAGCCCAACCGAATCAGGGAATTTCAAAGTATTTTGCGGTCTACTGTCGAGAAGCTCGAAAGCATTGGAATAAAAGATACATACATGCTCTTTGAAAAGGTTAAGACACCAGCCAGACGGAAAGCTCTTTCAGACCAAACAGGGATTCATGAATCAGAGATCCTGAAGTTGACCAGGTTAACCGATCTGTCGAGAATTAAATGGGTTGGTGTCACTTTTGCGTGTTTATTACTTGAAATCGGTATCGATTCTGTTGAGAGAGCATCGAGTGCGGACTATAAAGATCTTCATCAGCGGGTATGCAGGTATAATAAAGAAAAAAAATTCTTCAAAGGCCAGATAGGGCTTAACGATATGAAATTATTTGTTAATGCAGCCTGTGAAGTACCCTCAGAAATAGAGTACTGAGAATGGTCGGTTCCTTGTTATGAAGAAAGCGTTTAAGCAGGTTGGCTTTTGCCAATGCTAGACGAAAGGTTTTTACTTTGCCAATCAAGTAATTCTTTTTATACACATACAAGAAAAATGTACAGCATGTATCGAAATAGAACTTAAGAATTATAATTGTGCCTTTTTTAGCGGTGTTAATGACTCTCCCGTATATTTTTATTTTTGACTTGAAAGTAATTAAATTGTTTTGTAATTTCATTAATCTTGTTTGATTGAACTAATTGCTATAATACTTAAAGAAATGGATCCAAAAATAGCCCAGAAATCACCCTACGCTGTTAATCTGGAGGCTGGGAAAACATATTCCTGGTGTGCATGCGGTCAGAGTAAAAATCAACCTTTTTGTGACGGATCACATAAAGTGACCGTTTTCAGACCTGTTTCCTTTACAGCCAAAGAATCCGGTACAGCGTATTTATGTGGTTGCAAAAGAACCAATACAAAACCATTTTGTGACGGAACCCATAAAAAAATTTAATTAATGCCTGGAACGCAATTAGTACAATCCGGTAATAGCGTTCCTTTCTTTATTTTTTCCGAAGACGTTTTGCATGAAATATTTCACAGCAATTCGATGACCATTTTGTTTGTCATTTAGATGCTATCCAAATAAATGGGTTCTGTTAGATATAATCAGAGATAAATAAATTATTTTAGACTTTAAGACAGTACCAGCAACAAAACTCTTTACAACTAATAGAAAAAACTGTATGAGTACCCTGCCCGATCCAATACTTTTCCTAACTACTGTCTTTATTGGTTTTTTTGCTATCCTCAATCCCATTGGAAATACACCTGTATTTATTACCATGATTGGCAATGCGGATCGAAAAATTATCAAGAAAGTTGCTTTTAAAGCGGTATCGGTAGCTTTCATCATCATAACCCTATTCAGTCTTTTCGGGCATATCATCTTCCGGCTGTTTAATATTACACTTCCTGCTTTTCAGGTGGCCGGAGGAATAATTGTCTTTTTTATTGGTTATGATCTTCTCAAGGGCAAAGCAGCAGGTATGCAAAAATCAAATAAGACAGAGATGGAAGCAGCTTATGAAGATCTGGCTGTATCACCTCTGGGGATTCCATTACTTGCCGGCCCAGGTACTATCACAACGGCGATGAATTTCGTAGGACAGGGTAACAGTTTTTTGAACACACTGTTTATAATACTTGTATTTGCTGTTGTTTGTATTATTACCTATTGGATGTTTGTTCTGAGTAATGGTATTGCTAACAGACTTAGGCCTTCATTGATCAAAGCCATTTCCAGAATCATGGGACTAATACTTGCAGTTATTGCGGTTCAGATGTTGATCAACGGGATATTCAATGTCATCAAAGAATTCCCATATTAATATTCCATCTTCCTGAAAAGGAAATCTATCTGTTAATGATAGGTTGATAAGAAAATAGTTTGTTGAACTTTTGTGCAATAATCAGGAGGTATTTTTTTTCCTTAGATGATTGAAGAATGGTCGATCTGAAAGGATTCATAAACAATATAGCATATTCGGGTGTTATTAAAAAGTAACTAATAATGCAATATCACACAGAAGATAATGCACTCGTTTAACGAACTTAAATTACTATTAAACAAATGCAAACAAGCAATATTGTAAACCTGGTAAATATCCGCGCGCATGATAGAGATCGACATTAAAAGTTTTTTTGATGCACATCACCTTATCGAGACCGGAGGAATTATCCTGATTATGATTATTATATTTCTTGAAACAGGTTTTTTTCTAGGTTTTGTTCTGCCAGGAGGTGATTACCTTCTTTTTGCTGCTGGAATTTTCTGCGGATCACATTATCTCGATTTACCCGTTTTATGGTTAGTCCTTTTACTTGTAGTTGCAGCCTTTTTGGGTGATCTTGCAGGTTATCTGAAAGCTAAGTGGCTCGGAAATAAATTATTTACTGATAATAAATCACGTTTCTTTAAAATCGAATATCTTGAAAGAGGAAACAGATTCTATAACAGATATGGGTTATGGGCATTTATCCTGGGTCGTTTTTTACCGGTTATACGAACCCTGGTACCCATGATAGCCGGAGCATCAAAATATTCATTTAAACGATTCCTGATTTTTAACTTAACAGGAGCATTAACCTGGATAGGAACCTTGGTCCCCCTGGGTTATTTTGTTGGAAAAGTATATCCAGATATTATTCACTATTCAATTTATATTCTTGTGATTTTTATTATCATTGCCTCTACCCCTATGTTAAAGATTTTCTTTTCCAGAAATAACAGCAAAAATTGATAGAAGTTATTCTTTTATGCAATCTTACATGCATAAAAAGTTGATAAATCACACTTTAGATTTATGCGGAGGATCAATTAAGAATTAATTATATGATCAAACGAAAATAAAAATTCTTATGAACGACAATTTATGGTATACATATATAGCGACTGATGTACTTGAAAAGCTTGGCACAGATGCTCAAACCGGTTTGAATAATGATGAAGCTGCACGGCGTTTGGAGAAGTATGGAAAAAACATGCTTAAGCAGAAAAAAACTACAAGTCCGCTTATACTATTCCTCATGCAATTCAATCAACCACTTGTTTATATTCTGGTGATAGCAAGCATAATCACTGCTCTTTTAAAGGAGGTGATAGACTCAGCAGTAATCTTTGGTGTTGTTATGGTTAATTCCATTATTGGATTCTTACAGGAGTCGAAAGCTATAAAAGCCATTGAGTCATTAGCAAAATCAATGACGAGTGAAGCTACTGTAATCCGTGGCGGAATAAAGATGAAACTTCCCGCCACAGAGCTGACCATTGGTGATATTGTATTGTTGCAATCGGGAGACAAGGTTCCGGCCGACCTGAGAATAATACAGTTGCGAGAATTACAGATTGATGAGTCGACATTAACAGGAGAGTCGGTGCCAGTGATCAAAACTATTGAGCCACTTTCCCGGGAAACTGTTCTTGCAGAAAGAACCAATATGGCATATGCCTCTACGCTGGTTACCTATGGCACAGGCATGGGCATTGTGACTGCCATAAGCAACGATACCGAAGTCGGGAGGATAAACCAGATGATCGCTTCGGCAGATATTCTTGCCACACCATTAACAAAGAGTATTGCAAAATTTAGCCTCTGGCTATTATATATTATCATTGCCCTGGCTGTTCTGACCTTTCTTGTGGGACTCATGCGAGGTGAGCCAATTCTTGATATGTTTATGGCAGCTGTTGCCTTAGCAGTTGGCGCCATCCCGGAGGGGTTACCTGCAGTGCTTACAATTACTCTGGCAATTGGGGTATCACGGATGGCAAAGCGTCATTCCATAATTCGTAAACTACCGGCAGTAGAAACACTTGGCAGCACATCGGTTATTTGCTCCGATAAGACCGGTACTTTGACTCAGAATCAAATGACAGTTGAAGAAATATTCTCCGGAGATAAATTATATACAGTTTCAGGTGTAGGCTATTCGCCAATTGGTGATTTCATGTATGAAAATACAAAAATTGAAGAGAGATCAGAAGTTGCGTTGATGGAGTGTCTTATTGCAGGATTGCTATGCAACGATTCAAATATAGTTTACCTTGATGAGCGATGGAAAATAGAAGGCGATCCAACAGAAGCAGCTCTGTTAACCTCGGCATTAAAATCCGGTATTTCACGTTCCGAAATTCAATCCCGTTTCCCCAGAATAAATACTATACCCTTTGAATCAGAATATCAATATATGGCAACCCTTCACAGAGATACAGAATCCGGGCATAATGTGGTTTATATGAAAGGTTCATTGGAAGGTATTATTTCACGTTGTACTGATGTTTTACTTTCTTCAGGTCAAACGGGTCAACTCGATAAGGAACATATTTACCAGATCAATGATCAGGCGGCAGCAAGAGGATTAAGAGTTCTGGCATTTGCGCGTTGTTATTCTGATGCTGATAAAAAGGATATCACACATGAAGATGTTTCAACAGGATTGACATTCCTTGGCATACAATCCATGATTGATCCTCCCCGTGCTGAGGCAATAGAAGCTATTAAGGCATGTAAAACAGCCGGTATAAGAGTTAAGATGATAACGGGTGATCATGAACTCACTGCTTTTGCTATTGCAAAAAAGATTGGAATTATTGAAAACACTGAAAATTATGAAGTAAATGTCCTGAATGGAAAGAAGATAAGTACATTAAATGATGTACAATTAATTGATAAGGTAAAGACAACTTCTGTTTTTGCCCGTGTTGCTCCAGAGGATAAGCTAAGGCTTGTGAAAGCATTGCAGGCAAACGGAGATGTTGTTGCAATGACTGGCGATGGTGTGAATGATGCCCCATCGCTAAGACAGGCAAATATTGGAATTGCTATGGGTATAACCGGAACCGATGTAGCAAAGGAAACAGCTGATATGGTCCTGACAGATGATAATTTTGCTTCTATTGAGGCAGCTGTTGAAGAAGGAAGAGGGGTTTATGATAATCTTAAGAAATTCATAGCCTGGGCCTTACCGACAAATATTGGTGAAGGTCTGGTTATTCTTGTTGCGATATTCGCAGGTGTTTCATTACCCATATTACCTGTACAGATATTATGGATAAACATGACCACTGCGGTACTTCTGGGTCTCATGCTGGCATTTGAGCCGAAGGAATCAGGCATAATGCTCCGAATACCCCGTAATCCAAATGAATCCTTCCTAAACCGGGTTTTACTCATTCGAATTATTTTGGTTGGATTATTATTATGTGCAGCAGCATTCACTTTCTTTGAATTGGCCCTTCAATCGGGGCGTTCAGTGCAAATTGCACGGACGATTGCAGTAAATATCTTTGTTTTCGGAGAAATGTTCTATCTTTTTAATTGTAGATCCCTGAAGGAATCAGCATTTAAAACAGGTTTTCTGGGAAATAAATACATTCTTTATGGGGCCTTTGCTATGATTGGTTTTCAGATTGCATTTACATATTTGCCTTTTATGAACATTGCATTTCACAGTCACCCGATTAGTCTTACAGATTGGATTATGATCACATCGGCAGGAATACTTATCTTTCTGGTCATTGAGGTTGAAAAAGCCATCCAGAGAAAGTTAAATGTATAACCGAAAGTACGTAATATAATAATTAACAGATATTTCCGCTTGTCGAACGAAGAGATCATGCAGGTACAGTATCTACGGGTAATTCAATAGTGAATGTTGTACCACTCTCAGGATGGGTGTTGAATGAGACTTTTCCTTTCAGGTAGTTTTCTCCAATCAGCCTGATACTATATGTTCCAAGCCCCCTGTTACTTCCTTTTCCGGAATCTATTGGTTGAAAAATATACTTTGCCATCTCATCATCGATAAACGCCAGATTGTGAACATAAAATGCAATATACCTTCCCGAATACGAGCAACCAAGCGTAATATCCGGGATTATGTTTGGAGCTTCGAGGGCATTCTTTACCATGTTTATAAGAACTCGGTTAAGCAATACAGGGTCGGTATAGAATTCCAGATCAGGATTGTCGAGAATAGTATGAATTTTTCTTTTATCAAGCAATTCCTGAAACATAGAATTATCTATCACGGAATTAATTATTTGCTTCACAGATACTAGTTTTTTATTCACATACAATTCCCTTTTTTCAGCATTCATCAGGTCACGTTGTATAGCGATGGTCTCAGTAAGATTGTCAATAATTCTTGATAATAACCCAAGGTATTCGCTCATTTCCGGCTCATGATTCATCTCTTTCATGATCTGAACCATTCCTTGCAGACCATTAACAATATTGAATACATCATGAAAAAATATCTTTTCCAGACTATCTTTCCTGCATTTTGCACTCACATCGGTAAGAGTCAGGAGATAATAGTGTTTATTTGCAATAGTAATTGGCGAACATCTGGCTGCAAAGTCATATACATGGATGTATGAATCTTTGCTTACCGTTATCTTACAATGGTCTGACACAACTTTTTGCAGGCGTTGTGATTCGGCAATTGTTTTATATAGTCCACAGAATTTACACCTGGGAGAATTCCCGCAACCGGCAGTTACAGCATTTTCGCATTGGAAAATATCACCCGGGCCTTTACCAAAAAGTTCTTTTGTATGAAGGATATCATTATCATTCAGAAACTCTTCATTCGATGCCAATATTCGGCGATTATTATCCAAAAGAAGTGCATAATATGGCAGATGGTACAGCAACTGATGAAAAATCCCTTCGGGAGTTTTAAAAGAATCAGTATATGAAAGCAGTTCTTCTGTTCTATCTGGATTGGCTAAACTCATTAAGTTACTATGCTTCTAGAGTATTCAAATGTTTATGTTATATTAAAACAAAAAATGGAAAAAATATTCTTCAACCCAAATTGCGCATTAGCGCATTCTTTTGTACAAAAATAATAAATATATAATATATAAAGATGTTAATATCTCATATAATATAGCTTTATTCTTAATAAGAATGTAAATGGCGTTTACCCATGGGCGTGCCGTCGCTATAGTTACTCTGGCACGTCGGCGACAAGACCCAAGACCCTAAAAAGTATTTTATCCTGTGCCAAGAGCATCCCGACTAGCTTCCCTGCCCGCCAAGGTTCGGCAGGCGGGGCTGTCGGGAATCCCATCAACTTCTTAGTGTTTTTTTTGAGCCTTGGTGATTTAGTGGCATATAAATTTTAAACTTTTTCCGGACAACAGTGATATTTTATTATTCGTTTGATAAGTTAGGGTTTGCTGATTTTCTCAGCATAAATTATTAGCAAAAATTAAATTTA
>CAZWIU010000011.1:0-63243 GCA_964634105.1 uncultured Bacteroidales bacterium
GGTGTGAGAGGACGGCAAAGCTAATTTATGGAACTTTGCCTCCTACTTTAATTTATAATAATTGTATGCTTTTTATTTTTCAGCCGGTTTATCCTCTAATATGTCGCTATCAACGAGGATACGACCGCAATATTCACATACAATGATCTTTTTTCTTGACTTGATATCAAGTTGCCGCTGGGGCGGGATTTTATTGAAGCAACCTCCGCAGGCATCACGTTCTACGCTAACAACAGCCAAACCATTTCTGGCATTCTTGCGGATTTTTTTAAAGGCAGTGAGCAGACGTTCCTCAATTTTTGATTCAAGTTCTTTGGATCGTTTGTGAAGCTCTTCTTCTTCTTTTTTTGTGTCGTCAACAATTTCTTCAAGCTCCGATTTTTTATCTTCTAAGTCTTTTCTACGCTCCTCCAGGATCTTTTTCGATTCATCCATCACAGCTGATTTGTCTTTTATCTGCTGAGCGAACTCACGAATCCTTTTTTCACATAGCTCTATTTCCAGAGTTTGATATTCAATTTCTTTCGAGAGCGAATCAAATTCACGGTTATTTCTTACATTATTTTGTTGTTCCTTATATTTGGTAATAGCTGCCTGAGCTTTGGTTATTTCATTCTTTTTACTGGAAATATTATGCTCCAGGCTTTTAATTTCTTCCTTATACTTATCAATTCGTGTTTCAAGTCCTACAATTTCATCTTCGAGATCTTGTACTTCGAGGGGAAGTTCTCCGCGTAAAGTACGGATTTTATCAACTTCCGAATTAACAATTTGCAATTGAAAAAGTGTTCTGAGTTTTTCTTCTACTGATATCTCTGATACTTCTGCTGTCTTTGTTTTTTCTATTGCCATATTACAGGTAATAATTTATCGGATTAGTGACTACTTTTGACAAATGAACGGCAAATGTACTGATTTTTTTATTAAGTAAATTATAAAAAAATTCTTTTGTAAACTGCTCACTTTCATAGTGTCCAATGTCGCATAGAAGCAGCTTCTCTTCTGCGTCGAAAAATTGATGGTACTTAATATCGCCTGTCAGGAAAGCATCCGCTTTTTCCTGGATAGCCCTATTGAGTAAGAACATTCCCGCTCCACCGCATAGAGCAACCCGACTAATGTCTTTATTGATATTTCCCGCGTAACGAATTACCGGAATACCGAAGGTACTTTTAAGGTAATTAAGGAATTTCTCAGGTTTCATAGGTTCTTCTAAATCTCCAACCATACCGCTTCCGGCTCTTGAATATTCATTTCGAAGAGGATAAATATCGTAAGCGACCTCCTCATACGGATGTGCATTTTTTAGCGTAGCGATCAAAATCGTTAATTTGTCTGCAGGAACAATAGTCTCGATTCTGATTTCATCTTCGAAGTGAAGTTTCCCCTTCTCTCCGACAAATGGATTTGTATTATTTCCTGCTCTGAAGGTCCCCTGACCGGAAATGTTATAGCTACAACTATCGTAGTTCCCAATATGGCCGGCTCCGGCATCAAATATAGCATTCCTGACCTTATCGGAATGGGACATGGGTACAAAAGTAACAAGCTTATAAAGATAGTCCTCCCTTGGGCTAAGAACTTTACAGTTCTGCAGTTTTAATTTATCACATAGAATAGCATTAACACCATGAAATGCATTATCAAGACTGGTATGTGCAGCATAAATTGCAATATGATTTCTGACAGCTTGCAGAATAACTTTTTCGGAAACACTTTTACCTGTGAGTGATTTCAGGTTCCCAAACAGAACAGGATGATGGCATACTATAAGATTTGCCTTATACGCGACAGCTTCATCAATAACTTCAGGTGTAATATCAAGCGTGCATAATATTGCAGTAATATTATCGCTGCGTTCGCCTAACAGTAATCCGCTATTATCGTATGATTCCTGTAAAGTTAAAGGAGCTATTTCTTCAATAAGAGTAATTGCTTCTGCTATTTTCATTCCGTATATTTTATACAGACGAATTATTAAAATCTTCAGACGTAGTAATAAATATGGCTGAAATTATAGGTTTTCTTTGATCTGAAGCAACAAATCTTTAATATCATTTAGCGATTTAATTACTTCGAAATTTTTGGCTGTGTCATCCCGGTTCTCTTTCAATTTCTTTTTAGCCCCAGCCAATGTCATGCCTTTCTCTTTTACGAGATGATATATCAGTTGAATATTACTGATATCCTGCTTCGTGAAGAAACGATTTCCTTTTTTGTTCTTTTTTGGTTTAATAATGTCGAACTCCTTCTCCCAGAATCGAATGAGTGAAGTATTGACACCGAACATCTTGGATACTTCTCCGATTGAATAGTAAAGTTTTTCGATTGGTTTTTCTTTATAAGGCATATAACTGATTTTTACCTAACACATTTAGGAAGAAACTAAATTAAAAAATAAAAGTAAATAAACCAATAGATTACAAAATACCATCTAAACAAAAAAAAGAACACAGTACCTATATATAACTAAGGTGTGGTAATCGCTACTCGATTGGAGATATTGTGTTATAGAAATTACCCTCATTATCTATCAGGAGCATATTGTCAGGGAAGTCTGCTTGAATCAAACTTTGCAATTTTACGAGTACTTTTTTTTCAGGATCGATCTGAGCTCCTCCTTCTCCGATTTGCCTGATTGGAAGAATATTTCCTTTTATTAATTTCCCTTCCGGGTCGATATATATTTTGACCAGAGGTGCAATCCCATTAGGCCCTGAAATGTTAAACCGTGAATACGTACAAAAGTTGCCCAGGCTATACGCAATAAACCTGTCCTGATAGATCTCCATAGCCCTTGTCACATGAGGGCCATGCCCAATTATGACGTCTGCTCCTGCATCTATCATCCGGTGCGCAAAGTCATACACATTTCCGCGATCAGCGCCTAGAAAAGTCTCACGTTTTCGTGTAACATGCTGAAAGTCGCTTCCTTCTCCTCCTCCGTGCATCGATACCAAAACAATATCGCAGATATCTGCCAGCAGGCTTACTATCTCTTCCGCCTGGTCGACGGCTCTCATATCCACAACGCCCGAATTTGGCGAAAAAGCACAGAAACCGATTCGAAGGCTGTCGATGTTGAATATTGTGTAAGGATGACTGCCAAAACCAGCAAAATAGAGTCCTGATTTCTTTAATACTTCAACAGCATGCATCCGGCCTTCGTATCCGAAATCATTAACGTGATTGTTCGCAACACTTACCAGGTCAAAACCTGCATCTGTAAGACAATTCACGTATTCATCAGGCATGCGGAAAACATAACATGTTTTCGGATCTTTACAGTTTTTCGGACTTCCTTTATCGCCGGCAAAAACTCCTTCCAGGTTACAAAAAGTAATATCTGCATCAAGAAGGTATTGGCGGACAGAATCCAACAGTGGAGCACAATTGTTCCCGGGAGGCAGGTATTGGGCAGAAGGATAATTAGTTCCGAGCATAACGTCACCCACCATGATAAGGGTAATGGTATCCGGTAAATGAATTACGGTATCAGCAGGAACAAGCAATGTATCTTCACTTATTACAATAAGACTATCTCCTGAATATACATTGGTGTTAGAAATTGTATCAGACGTTAATTCATGGCAATCTTCTCGGGATACTCTAATTGCTGTAGTTGCCTGGCACGAAGTATCGTTTGGAAAATAAGCTGAAGAATGTAAATCCTGAACCGGAAGTATGAAAAAAACAAGAAGCAGAAAAGAAGTTTTCATTTATGATCCGATTGGTATAAAATGAATACAAATGTAATAATAGTAAATACTGAACAGCAAATCTGGTCACAAAGAAAAGACTTATAAAACGGATAATATAACGAGGTGAACAATGATTAATCGAAAGTTTGCCCTGATTTAATAGAGATCTCAATCATCCTTTCATATTCTTCAGCTGAAAGGTCGTTGAAGTAATAATTGACGGGATTCACTTTTTCTCCGTTTCGCATAACTTCATAATGCAGGTGCGGCGCTGTTGACATCCCCGAGTTACCTACAAAACCTATGATATCACCTCGTTTGACTTGTTGCCCCTGCTTTACATTGAAACCATTGAGGTGAGCATATATAGTCTTATACCCATACCCATGGTTGATTACAATGTGATTACCATATCCGCGCATCGAGCTTTCCACCAGTTCTACTACCCCGTCGCCTGTAGAATAAATATCGGTTCCGGTAGGAGCAGTAAAATCCATCCCATAGTGAAATTTTCTTATCTTATAGATGGGATGAATTCTCCAACCCCATCCACTGGCAGTGCGTTTCAAATCTTTATTAGATATAGGCATAATGGCCGGGATACAGGCAAGCATGGTCTCCTTGTTTTTTGCCAGTTTTATCAACTGATCATAGGAGGTTGATTGAACGTAAATCTTTTTCATGATCTTATCAAGCCGTGATTTTACGTCGATCACGAGCTTCGAATTTTCTATCTTCTGAAGATCGCGATAGTTATCAGTACCACCGTAACCGGCTTCACGGATGGAGGAATGAATCGGTTCAGACTCGAAAATGGTACGGTATATATTATCGTCTCTTTCCTGAAGATCATGCAGGATAGCTTCAATTCTGTTTAATTCGTCATTAACAATCTGATAATTTACCTTCAGCTCACTGATCTGCCGTTTCAGCCCTTTTTCTTTAGGCGAGTCAAAGAAGATGGAAAATACAAGGAAATATAAGACTGCAAGCACAATACTGGCAGAGAAGTAACTCAGGAAAATAAGGAATTTCTCTTTTGATGTCCTAGCCACTCTGACATAACTGAGTGATTCCGGGTTGAATTTATACTTGTGCTTTGCCATGAAATGTTCTGTGTAAGTTAGTCTGTTTTTTCAGCTAGTTTTTCAAATTCTTCCGGTGTGAGATCATCTGCGAAGAAATAAATGGGATTTATTGGTTTACTATCGTACCAGACTTCATAATGAACATGCGTTCCTGTCGATCTTCCTGTGTTGCCCATCAAACCAATCAATTCTCCCCGTTTTACTTCCTGCCCCTCGTTGACCAGAATCTTGTTTAAATGAGCGTATCGGGTGCAATAGCCTGAGCCATGATCGATAACAATCTCATTTCCATAGCCTGTACGAGAATATTTGGTTAAAGTTACAATTCCATCTGCAGTAGAAACAATTTTCGTATTTAAAGGGCCCTGGAAATCTATCCCGGTATGCATTTTCTGAAATAGGGTAAACGGATCGTCCCGTTCTCCAAAATAAGAACTGATTTTTATGTTTCCCTGCATATTGACAGGAGTTATTCCGGGATAATGATCAATTTTGTCTTTCTTATCAAGGGCTTCTATTAATATTTCTTCATAGGAATTATCTTGTATCGAGATCTGCCTTTTGAGATTAAAGATCTTCGAAATCAGGTTTGAAAATATACGGTTTGAGTAATCTTTTCCGGCAGGGGAATAATGTTCAGAACCTCCTGTTCCTGCTGTACGATAATTTTTTGGAAGTGAATCCATTTCCAGGATATTCCTGTACAACTGATCATTAGTAAATGACTCTGAGTGAAGTTGTTTTGTGATGCTGTCTACTTTGGAAGTAAGTGAACTATATCGCTCGGAGAATTTTTCTACTCTTTTCTTCTGGATGCGTACCTCGGGTGAATCGATAAAAGTATACAGAGCTATAAGTAAAGATAGTGCGATGATATTTATATAAACGATAAATGCAAGACAACGCATAATACGTTGTCCTACAGATCTTTTGACCTCGACAAAGCTTAGTGTCTCAGTATTGAATTTGTATTTTCTATTCTTTAAAGCCAAACAGAATCAAATATCTGTTAATAGTGACATACTCGACAATCAACAAATCTATATGAAAAAAATTAGTTTTACAAACTCTATCATACCCTGAATGTTCATAACTTCGCACTTTACTGGTCAAATAAATATTAATAATTAAATGAATTCGAGATTAGTTCGTCAAAAGTTTTTCGATTTTTTTGAATCCAAGGCACATAAAATTGTTCCATCTGCCCCCATGGTTGTAAAGGATGATCCGACATTGATGTTTACAAATGCCGGAATGAATCAGTTCAAGGATATATTTCTGGATAACAGGGTTGCAAAAGATCTGCGAATAGCAAATACGCAGAAATGTCTTCGTGTTTCAGGTAAGCATAACGATTTAGAGGAAGTAGGGCACGATACATACCATCATACCATGTTTGAGATGTTGGGAAACTGGTCCTTTGGAGATTATTTTAAGAAAGAAGCCATAGAATGGGCATGGGAATTCCTGGTGGATGTTGTGAAGATTGAAAAGGACAGACTTTATGCTACTGTATTTGAGGGCGATGATAAGGATAAAGTGCCGGCCGATGAGGAAGCATTCATGTATTGGAAAAATTACCTCCCTGAAAACAGGATCCTGCGATGCTCAAAAAAAGATAATTTTTGGGAAATGGGCGACACGGGTCCGTGTGGCCCATGTTCTGAGATACACGTTGATCTGCGTCCTGCTGAAGAAAGAAAAGCTCGCGATGGAGTAATGCTTGTAAATAAAGGCAACCCGCTGGTGATTGAAATATGGAATCTTGTCTTTATACAATATAATCGTAAATCGAATGGTTCGCTGGAAGCTTTACCAAAGAAGCATGTAGATACCGGGATGGGTTTCGAGAGGCTATGTATGGTGCTACAGGGGAAAACTTCAAACTACGATACGGATATTTTCCAGTCCGTGATATCAACCATAGCTAAGAATACTGGTATTTCATACGGAAGTTCAGATAAAACTGATGTGGCCATGCGGGTTATTGCCGACCATCTGCGGGCTGTAGCCTTTGCTATTGCCGATGGTCAACTGCCATCCAATATTAAGGCAGGCTACGTAATTCGCCGTATCCTGCGCAGAGCTATACGATATAATTATAACTTTTTAAACCAGAAAGAACCTGCCATTTACCTTCTTGTTGAAACGCTTGCCGAATCGATGGGCGATGCATTTCCTGAGTTAATAAAACAGCAAAAATTAATTGAGAATGTTATTCGGGATGAGGAAAAAGCTTTTCTGAGAACTCTTGATTCCGGCATAAAACTGTTGGAAGGTTTAATGGTTGCAGCGATGTCGGCAGGGACAAATACCATCAGTGGTAAGAAGGCTTTTGAACTTTATGACACCTTCGGATTCCCATTGGACCTGACGCAGCTTATTTTGCGTGAAAATGAAATGCAGGTCGATATTGACGAATATAATCATGAAATGGAAGCTCAAAAAGCACGTTCGCGTAAAGCATCTGAAAGTGATGCCACCGACTGGATCGTGCTTGCTTCGAGTGAAGAACAGGAATTTGTCGGATACGATGTTCATGAAGCTGAAGTCAGGCTCATTAAGTATAGAAAGGTCGTTTCCAAAGAGAAGGAATTCTTCCACCTTGTTTTTGACCGTACTCCCTTTTATGGTGAAAGCGGAGGACAGGTTGGCGACCAGGGATACCTCCAGGCAAACGGTGAGAAAATTGAAATTCTTGATACCGTTAAGGAAAACAATCAAAGTATACATATAGCCAATAAAATGCCTTCAAATCCTGAAGGTATATACCTGGCGGTGGTCGATCAGAATGCCCGGCAGGCAACGGCGAATAACCATACAGCAACCCATTTGCTTCACTATGCTCTCCGAAAGGTACTCGGAAAACATGTTGAACAGAAGGGATCATTGGTACATCCCGACTATCTGCGATTCGATTTTTCTCATTTTCAGAAAATATCGGAAGAACAATTAATGGAGGTTGAACACATGGTTAACGATCTTATTCGTAAGAACTTTGTTCTTGAGGAATACCGTGAGATGGACTTCAACATGGCAAAGGATCTCGGAGCGATAGCACTCTTTGGCGAGAAGTACAGCGATAAAGTTCGCGTTATTAAGTTTGGCGATTCAATCGAGTTATGCGGGGGGACACATGTTAGCGCTACAGGAAATATAGGAATTTTCAAGATCGTATCGGAAACATCAATAGCTGCCGGAATTCGCCGGATTCAGGCATATACTGCAAGAAAAGCCGAGGATTATATCAACAGTATGATAGGAATATTGAATGATATTTCCGACATCCTCGACAATCCTAACGACCTGAAACATACCATAAATTCGCTGAGCCAGCAAAATGCCGCTTTGCACAAAAAGATCGAAGAGCATAATAAACAGGAGATAAAACGTATAAAGCACAATTTAAAGGATAAACTGATCGAGAAATCGGGCATTAATTTCATTGCGGAAAAAGTCTCGGCCGATTCAACTGATATTATTAAAGAACTGGCATTTCAAATTAAAGGTGAGGTGGAAAACCTGTTCCTTGTGTTGGGCGCGGAGATACATGGTAAAGCCCATCTCACTGTTATGATATCGGAAAACCTGGTAAAAGACAGGAAATTACACGCCGGCAACATCGTGAAAGAACTGGCAAAAGAAGTTGGCGGTGGAGGAGGAGGACAACCTTTTTATGCTACAGCGGGAGGATCCGATCTTTCAGGAATACTGAGAGCGCTTGAAAAAGCAGACAGTTATTTAGGATAGTTTTTACCAGGCAGTTATTCAGAATAAATTATTAATGGAAATTTCCCGGTCTTTCGATATCATTGATTATTTGACGGAAAACTATCCCGACAAGAAACTGTTTCATGTGAAAAGGTCTGGTAAATGGGTGGGATTAGCCACCGGCGAATTTGCCGGAAAAGTTGATCATCTTTCCATGTTTTTTATCATGTCGGGGGTTAAAAGAGAGGAGATCGTAGCCTCAATTTTTTCCTATAATTCGTATGAATGGAATATTATCGACCTGGCTTTGGCGCAGATTGGCGCTATTCATCTTCCCATTTATCCTACCCTCAGTGATAGCGATTATCTTTTTATTCTCAACCAGGCAGAAGTACGCTGGGTTTTCTTAACAGATCAGGTTATTTATAACAAATTGTCGCTCCTGCTGCATGATCTTCCATTGTTGGAAAATATTGTGTCTATTGAAAAGCTGCCAAAGGTTGAATCTTTTGAAACAATTCTTCAGACAATAATTCCGGGAAGTAATAAATTGTTTAACGAGTTGCAGCAAATTAAAAAGGGGATCGATCCAACGGTTATTTCTACCATTATTTATACTTCCGGAACTACAGGCTTTCCGAAAGGTGTCATGCTCACACATATGAATATTTGCACGAATATTCTGGCAGCTGCTGCTTTGCAACCTCTGGGTGCTGGGGATAAGATACTGAGTTTTCTCCCGTTATGCCACATGTATGAACGCATAGCAGTATACCAATTCCTGTACAAAGGGGCAGAAGTATATTATGCAGAAAGTCTGAAGGCAACCATGATTAACCTGAGGGAAGTTCAACCTGACGGCATTACCGTTGTGCCGCGATTTCTGGAGAAGATTGTTACAGGTATCTATGCACGCTCCAATCAGTATAATATATTTAAAAGAAGATTTATTCGATGGAGTTTAAAATTTGGGTTTAAGTTTCAACCTTATAGTCAGCTTAAGTGGCCCGGAAGATTTTTTTACCTGGTTGCCGATCTTCTTGTATTCAGATCGGTTCGGGCGATACTTGGAGGAAAAATTAAATATATAGGTTGCGGAGGTGCCCCTGTTCCGGCAAGAGTTCTGAATTTTTTCTGGTCGGCAGGCATACCTGTATTTGAAGGATATGGCCTGACAGAATGTTCTCCGCTTGTTTCACTCAACTACCCCGGGCCTCAGAATATAATAAATGGTACCGTAGGTCCTGTAATCGACCGGGTACAGGTGAAAATCTCGGATGATAACGAAATTCTCGTGAAAGGCCCCAATGTGATGAAAGGCTATTTTAAACAACCCGACCTTACTGCGCAAACCCTCATGGATGGTTGGTTGCATACGGGCGATCTGGGTGTAATCATTAAAGGCAGGTTCATTAAGATAGTCGGAAGGAAAAAGGAGATGTTTAAAACTTCCTATGGTAAGTATATTGTTCCCCAGGCGATTGAAAATATGTTTATCGATTCACCTGTCATTGATCACCTGATTGTGATCGGAGAAGGAAGGCATTGCGCTGCGGCAATTGTTTCGCCGAATTTTTTGTATTGTCGCAAATCGCTGCTAAAACAATTTGTAGGTACCGATCATGAACTGATTGAAACTGATGAAGTTAAAAAAGCGGTCAGAAGAGAAATCGAGAAAGCTAACAGGAACCTGGGAAAAACAGAACAGATCCGGAAATATCTGATTGTCCCCGATACATGGACAGCCGAGTCCGGCGAACTTTCAGCAACACAAAAGCTGAAAAGAAATATCATTATAAACAAATACGCCCCTTCTATTCGTGAGATGTATCGTGAAGATTCGCTCGACGGAATCTGATCATTTTCTATATTCTGTTGCGTTCGGTTTTAATTTTTTTCAACTATATTGGCCTACCCGATAAAACTCATTTCTATGGAGATTACCAGAATATTTGACCTTCTCGTCAATGCCCGCGAGAAGTTTCCTGATAAGCCTGATATCCTGGCCTATAAAGTCGAAAAAGAATGGAAAACATTCTCAGTTAAAGAATACTACGATACTTCCCATATTCTTAGTTACGGTCTGCTTGCATCCGGTCTGAAGCCGGGCGACAGGGTAGCAACCATTTCAAATAACCGGCCGGAATGGAACTTTATTGATATGGCCGTCAGCCAGGCAGGTATGATCCATGTTCCAATCTATCCGACCATCAGCGAGTCGGACTATGAATATATATTAAATCATTGCGAGCCTAAGATTATAATTGTATCAGATAAAAGCCTGTATGCTAAAATAAAATCTATTGCCGGAAGAATTGCCTGTATTCAGGACATATATACCTTTAACGATATTCCTGAAGCAAAGAGCTGGCGGGAATTGTATGAACTCGGAACCCGACAGTCAGGAACATTTAAAGATGAACTAGAAACAATTAAACAGGGTATAAAATCAGATGACTTAGCAACGCTGATCTATACTTCCGGGACAACGGGAAACCCGAAAGGCGTTATGCTGACTCATAAAAATATAATGAGTAATGTCTGGGGCATATCTCAGATCTTTCATTTCGGGGTAGAAGACCGGACACTTAGTTTTCTTCCCATCAGCCATATTTTTGAACGCACCATCGATTATTATTTTCAGCAACAGGGAGTTTCTATTTATTATGCAGAGAGCCTGGGAACCATTTCTGTAAATCTGAAGGAAGTCAGGCCTACCGTCTTTATAGCCGTGCCGCGCGTTCTGGAAAGTATTTACGATAAAATTGTGGGTGTTGGAAAGGACCTGAAGGGTTTTAAAAAGCAGATTTTTTTCTGGGCGCTCAACCTGGGACTGCGATTTGAATTCCATCGTAAGAATGGCTGGTTCTACCATTGGAAATTATCTATTGCCGACAAATTGGTTTATTCAAAATGGCGTAAGGCTGTAGGGGAAAATGTAAAAACGGTTGTTGTCGGAGGGGCCGCCTTGCAACCCCGGTTAATGAGGATTTTTAATGCTGCCGGTATACCCCTGGCCGAAGGTTACGGAATGACCGAAACCTCACCGGTGATTGCCGCCAACGTTCTCGAAACAGGGAAAGTCATGATAGGAACAGTCGGACCAGTCCTTCCGGGACTGCAGGTTAAGATTGATGATGACGGGGAGATTCTTGTAAAAGGTGATTCGGTGATGAAGGGATACTATAAAGATCCGGAACAGACTGCCCAGGTGATTGATACTGATGGCTGGTTGCATACCGGCGATGTGGGTATATTTATCGACAATGAGTTCCTGAAAATCACGGACAGAAAGAAGGAAATGTTCAAACTTTCCAGCGGGAAATATATTGCGCCCCAGGTTATTGAGAATAAATTCAAGGAATCTTTCTTCATCGAACAACTCATGGTGATCGGCGAGAATGAAAAATTTGCCAGTGCCCTGATTTCTCCGAACTTTATGTTTCTCCATAACTGGTGTTCGTTGCATGGTGTTAAATATCGCGATAACGCTGAACTGATCACTAAACCGAAGGTGATTGAACGCTATCAGCGCGAAGTTAATACGATGAATAAACTGTTGGGACAGACCGAACAGATCAAGCGTTTCAGGCTGGTGTGCGAGGAATGGTCTGCGCTTACAGGTGAATTATCGCCCACGCTGAAATTAAAACGACGATTCATTGCTGAAAAATACCGTGATGTCATAGCTGAAATCTATTCGGTACAGAAAAATGATCAGTCAGAGTAGAAGAAAATTCTAACGGATCTTGCTGTGAATTGTGCTAAGAATTTCTTTTTTATTGAAGAAAGCTTTCTTAAGCTGATTATACTCTTCGGGTGTACAATTTTTCCGGCAAATAACCTCAAATTGAGCTGAGCGCTCAAAGATAGCTTCCAGTTTTTTGCATGGGAATAATTCACATTCTCCGCAATTATTCTTGTCCTGAAGATTTTTACAACCGGTTATTTCGTGTACACAGGGTTTGTTTTTTGAACAACCGGTACACTGAATTTCTTCTGCACTGACTATATGATCCCTGAATTCGGCGCGATACCACAACCCGGATACGGACATTAATTTATTTTGATCCCCGCTGATAGTAGCAATATAACGTGGACATTCTGAGCAGACATCGCCACAGGCAGCGATGAATGGGTTTGCTTGTTCAGGATTTAATTTTTCCATGAAAAGTTCAATAATCATATGCTGAAGTAAAGTTGAAAAAAGAAATCCATGGTGTATAGGGTTATGTGAATTAAATTATCAGAACCTTTTAAGGAGAATCGGGAAATAGATAATGTTTATATTTGTTGATGATGAAAATAAAAAATAGTAAACGATGAAAAAATCAAAAATCGTCGCCGGATTATTACTGATCGTATTTGGTCTGATCATGTTAAGTGGGTGTGCCAATAAAGAAGATATAGAGCCTTGCCTGACGGGTATTAAGTATAATTTCTGGGGTGGATTATGGCATGGTATAATTGCTCCGATCGATTTTATCGGGATGCTCTTTCATAAGGATGTAACAATCTATGCCCAGAATAATACGGGTAACTGGTATGCTTTTGGTTTCCTGTTAGGTAGCGGAGGATGGGGATTTTTGGGAGGTAGCGGATTATTCAGAAGAAGAAAGCACAGAAGGCCCAGGGATTGATAGGTGGGTAACTGGTGAGTTATTAGCTGTTGGCAATTGGCTATTTGCTGCATAAGAGCAAGCATGAATTACTTCTGGCTGTTGATGAGTTAACGGGGAATAAAACCTGCAAGGGTTTTAGG
The DNA here is from genome assembly GCA_964634105.1 of uncultured Bacteroidales bacterium. Taxonomy (GTDB): domain Bacteria; phylum Bacteroidota; class Bacteroidia; order Bacteroidales; family UBA10428; genus UBA10428. Next base: position 13,263 of record CAZWIU010000011.1, read on the forward strand.
TTTACAAACCTGGGGGGATTAAAATTAACACTCCCAAACCCGACACAAATAGAAATTTTTTCATGTCAGTATTAATTTTAAGTGAATATTAAATAAAACCAGAGCTCTGGTAAGCTATTAATCAATAACGAATTTTGATGTCTGATAATCACCTTTCTTGTTGATTGCTAAGAGAATGTATAACCCTTTGGTTAAATCTCCACTATTGATCTCAATACTCGGTTTTCCGTTAACTGAAAATTCTTTTACAACATCTCCCAGTAAATCAATTACCAGGATTTTATCTATTTCTTGTCCGGATATTCTAAAATTGCTGCTTAGCTGCACAGGGTTTGGAAAAATCTTTAGATGAAGATTTTCTTGTTGATCTTCTATTGCATTGTTTATTACATAGTAGCAGTTCGCATAATCCTCATGATGATATAAGACTTTATTATCCTGCTTAAAACATATTAAATCATTCCAAAGCCCGTTTGTTGGTATATCGCCGGTAGCAAAAAGCAAACCTCTTTCATAACCAATACTTTCAATCCAAGAAATGAAATCTGTATGGAAAACTGTATCTATTCCAAAAGTGAACCTGTTTCTATATTCAGTCCCAATAGTAATGCTTTCTATACTTAAAACAACTAAAAATTCAGGGTGAGAAATTCTAAATGTATCTTCTGTAATTGTGTCAAGTAGTTCGAGTGAAAAATCATATAACAATACCTCAGTATCTGCTTCAATATTTGTAAATCGAAGCTCAATAGGTTGAATGGAATAGTAATACACCCGTTTATTATCTTCTCTTAATCCACCACAGAGTTCATCTTCGGTAAACATGGTGTCGATCGAATGGTAGAGCTTATGATATACCTTGCCGTTTATGGTGGTATCTTTATCTTTCAAAGCATAACTATGGAACACGACCTCATAATCAGGATAAAGCCCATAGTACATTTCAGTCCACATAGCATTCTTCGTAGGAAAAGGATGATAGATCTGTGCCCTCAAATTAATTCCCGTAACTAAAATGAAAATGACGAGATAATATTTCATTCTGGAAATTATTATTCCTTTAACTAACTCTTAAAATCATAAAACAGCCTTAATTTCGCTCCTGCTATAGAATTTATCGAAAAAAATATCCAATAATTCTGTATGTATTCAAACTATTTAAATAGCTCAGGAGATAGTTTCTTCTTCTAACCGCCACTTAACGTATGCAATGTAATTTATTTTTCAATTTTCAAAATTTTTATTGATAATTTTTAGACCCCTATAGCCAAAAAAAGTGAACATTGTTGAGATACCTGTTGAGTCACGGCATGCCGTGACTCAACACTTTCAATACCCGAATGGCATTAAGGGAAGGGTATTTGAGGGTGATTCAGATGAATAGCAGACAACTCCGGAATATTTTGCGAAACACGGCCGGCCTAATTATCTTTAAAGTGAGATCAGCAAAAGATTAAAAGAATTGGTGATGAATAAATTATATCCAATTGTTGTTGCAATCGATCAATTAATTCATTCAAAGTCCGGTATGCTTCTATTTACTCACCCCCAATTCGGTACAACGACGTAACTATACGTAAAGACGCCCCCTCTCTTGCAAGAGAGGGGGAAACAGGGGGTGAGTAAAAATTCCTTAAAATCTTACAAATCTTATACCGGGACCAAAAAAAAGTGGACTGTTTCCTAACGGACAAACCCACCCTCGAACTATGTACTTATTTCGGCGAGTAGTTGCACAATAGCGCAGCCCCTTGAATAGACCCTGATTTTTTTTGTTTAATTGCATAAGATGTAATTGTTGACTCGATATATACATTAAACAGTTACACAGTTATACAGTTACACCTTTCCTCTGATCTATTAAACCACCTGACTTTTATTACTAACTACTTCTCACTACTCCCCGTTTCTTTCGGGGGGAATTTGATCTTTAGGTTCACTTTTTCCTCAAAGGGTACACCATTCTCAGTAGCTGTCATCCATCTTGGGCCTGAAGTGAGCAGTCGTATGGCCTCTGCATCGAATAACCCTCCTGCACTTTTTTCGATCGTTATGTTCGTAATCTCTCCCCGTGTTGTTAAAACAAAACTTAATTTAACTATTACTGTTTTATCAAAACCAGGCAGACTATCATACTGGATGTTTTTATTGATAAACTCTCTGAAATCCTTCATACCCCCATAAGGCTTGGCGTGAATAATCAAAGGGGCAGCCGATGCAGGCTCTTCCATAGTGACACTGGAAACAGCTCCCGTTAATTCCGATTTTTTTTGTGCTCCATAACCTATCACCACTACTTCATCGAGGGCAACGAGATCTTGAATCATAGCAACAGATACCGAATTTGTCCCGGTAACCTCATAATCTTCGGTGCTGTAACCAATCATTGAAAATTGAAGGGTTGACATTTCATTGGCTGGTACTTCAAGTGAAAAATTGCCGTTTATATCGGTGATTGTCCCGATAGCCGTACCCTCCAGCATAACAGTAACCCCCGGTAATGGAGTGCCATCGGAGGCAGAAGTGACCATTCCCTGTATGGTGGTTGTTTCAGTATTGGCTCCGATACTGGCTAAACCCCTGATAAGAACTTTCGATTCAGAACCGGGTTTGCCTCTTGTTACAGATATCCCGGCTGCTTTACCCTGAAGGCTTTGTTCTGCTTCTAAAGGTATGTCTTTCTCAAGTTCAACAGATGAAACAGCTCCTGTTATGTCCGATTTCTTTTGCACGCCATAGCCAGTTACTACAACTTCTTCCATATCCACAGGGGCTGCTTCTTCGTCAGCAGGAATCTGCTCGGTTACATATGAATCTTCAAGGTGGTCTTCAGCAACAGTCAACAGAGCTTCACCCGGTACGACAGGTGAAGTGAAGATTTCTTTTCTTGATTTTTCCGTTGCTTCGGTCTGAATATTTTGTGCTATTGTCTTCGCTGTATCGGCCGATACAGGAATGGGTAATGATTTTGGAAGTGAGTCTTTGGCCTTAATTTGTTCTGCAAGCTGGGGAGTCTTTTCTATTGTTCTGGTAAGCAGGTATATGATCCCACCGATACTTATCAGAAGAACGATGCTGGCGGCATACCTGAAAACAGGATACAGTAAAATACTTTTCTTTCTTTTTTTGCTAATCCTGTTTTGTATATCCTGCAGATCCGCACGAATTTCCTCATAGTTCAATCCCGAGAGTCCTTCGAAAGCTTCCTGCTCAAACTTGTCCTGCATCACGGCTTTTTCAAAGGAATTCCTTTCCCTGCCCGGCAGTGCATTTTTAAAATACAACAGGTATTTATCCAGGCTGTTGCTTTTATGTTTATTCTTCGGTTCCATTTCTGTTCTCCAGGCAGATTTTTAAATTTCGTTTCCCATTCTGAATATAGCTCTTCACCTTATTAAGTGGAAGCTCAAGTGAGTCTGAAATTTCCTGGTAGCATTTCTCTTTAAAATAAAATAATTCGATACACTCCCGTTGTTCTCTTCGTAATTGTTCTATACATAGTTTCAACGCATCATCCAGATCTTCCGGGTCTGATTCATCTATAGGATGCATTTCAAAGGTCGATTCCATAATTTGCTCTTCAGAATATTTCTGAAGCTTTCTCGAAGACGATCCATCCGTTTGTAATTTACGAAAGCAGAAATTCTTGGTCATCACATATAGCCAACTTTTGAAATTTTGAACCTGGTGCCGATTGATTTCTACTACCAGTTTTTCGAAGATCATGATCACGGCATCCTTGCTTTCTTCCCGGTCTTTAAGGTATTTCAGGCAAACACCGTAAACAAGGTGCATATACCGCTCATAAAGCGATCCCAGCGCTTCCGGATCGTGGCTCTTACGATAACTTTCGATCAATTCTTCATCGCTTATCCGGCTGACAGTATTTTTCTGTACTTGTAACAACGATTGTAACTGACTGTTTTACTGTGAAATATTTTTTAAATCTAGAAAAAAGATAAACTACAAGGGACTTATTTTATGGATTTTTTTCATGTCGTGTATCCTGTTAGCAGAAATAAATAATAAGTCAAGATACTAATCAATTAAAATTTACCGATATGAAACGAATTTCAATTTTTATGTCAGCACTGATAATCTGTCTGACGACAGTAAACCTGAGGGCAGCTATCGTAATCAGTGGCACAGTTACCGACGATACCAGCGGACAACCTCTTCCGGGCACAACAATTCTTGAAAAAGGTACATCGAACGGCACCATTACGGACATTAATGGCAAGTATAGTATTTCGGTTCGTGATGAAAATTCATTACTGGTCTTCACCTTTGTTGGGTATGTTTCTGAAGAAGTTAAATTATCTGGCCGCACTATTATTAATGTTAAACTGGTCCCCGACCTGGTCGACCTGGAAGAAATTGTCGTAGTAGGATATGGTGTTCAACATAAATCGGACCTGACCGGTTCTGTATCTTCAATCAACTTTGAAAGTCCTTCATCCGCTTTACAAGGCACATGTGCGGGCGTATCAGTCAGGAAGGGGAAAGGCCGCCCCGGAGCGAACACTGGGATTCAAATCAGAGGTCTTAGTTCAGTATGTAATGATACATATGTCGATTTTAATACCGAAGGGTATTCAACAGTCCATGAGAATGGTTTTAAGGAAGTAAAGATCAATCCTTTGTCCACTTTCTCAATCGATGTGGATGCCGCTTCATATAGCAATGTAAGGCGATACCTGAACTACGGGCAGAAGCCTCCGGTCGATGCTGTGCGCATTGAAGAAATGATCAACTATTTTAAGTATGAATATCCACAGCCTAAAGGAAAAACCCCTTTCTCTATTAATACGGAACTGGCTGAATGTCCATGGAATAGGGATAATAAACTTCTGCTCATTGGTTTACAGGGAAAGGAGATAGCAGATGAAAATCTGCCTCCTTCCAACCTGGTTTTCCTGATCGATGTGTCAGGTTCCATGAGCGATGTAAACAAACTCCCGCTGCTGAAAAGCGCTTTCAAACTGCTTGTGGGTGAATTGCGCCCGGAGGATCGTGTTGCCATAGTGGTGTATGCCGGTGCATCGGGACTTGTATTACCTTCAACTTCGGGATCAGAAAAAGAAACCATCATTAATGCACTGGATCAGTTACAGTCTGGCGGATCTACGGCAGGTGCAGCCGGATTGCAGCTGGCTTATAAAGTAGCCGAAGAAAACTTTATGGAAGAAGGAAACAACCGTATCATCCTGGCCACCGACGGCGATTTTAATGTTGGCCAGTCGAGCAATGCCGAAATGGAACGACTCATCGAAAAGGAACGGGAAAAGGGAATATCGATTTCAGTATTAGGATTCGGCATGGGAAATTACAAAGATGATAAGATGGAGATCATTGCCGATAAAGGGAATGGCAACTATGCATACATCGATAATATTCAGGAAGCCAAAAAAGTATTTGTTAATGAGTTTGGTGGTACACTGTTTACCATTGCCAAGGATGTTAAAATACAAATTGAATTCAACCCTGTCAAGGTTAAAAAATACAGGTTGGTAGGTTATGAAAACCGGCTTCTTAATGAAGAAGATTTTGATAATGATAAGATCGATGCAGGCGAACTAGGCTCGGGACATACTGTAACAGCGCTTTATGAATTAGTGCTGAACAATGAAAGCGAAAATGGGAGAGAAAGGCTCAAATACCAGAGTACCGATATCAACAACCTGGCAAAGGAAAGCAATGAACTGGTCAATATAAAATTACGATATAAGGAACCGGATGGATTGCAAAGTAAGCTTATTGAATCGGCTGTTATTGATAATTCAAGATCGTGGGAGGAAACTTCCGACAACTTTCGCTTTGCATCCGCAGTGGCACAATTTGGAATGTATCTGCGCGATTCCGAGTTCAAAGGGAGTACTACGCTGGAAAATACATTGAGTCTTGCTGAAAACTCAGTTGGGAAAGATAAAGAAGGCTATCGCAATGAATTTGTACAATTAGTAAAATCGGCCGGAGTTTGCCGTTAGTGCTGGGATTTAGGGTTTTGGTAAGGGGAGTATAGCTCCCCTTTTTTTATATATTTCAGAAAGCAATCTAATACCATTAAGTTGAGTAGTTCTTATTAGAAAACAATGGTGTCCGGTTAAAGAAGTCAACAAATCTAATATCTCTTGCTGCATAACCTTTTATCAGATAGTTGATAAATTGAGGCATACAAATTCTAAAAACGATATCCTATCCTTCAGTTTCAGGTATGTATTTTAGTCAATAAAGTCGATTAGATTTTACCACTGAGGAAAAGGAGTTGAAAACGGAGGGGCACATAGAGTAATGACTTTTTACTCGGTGTTCTCTTGATTTTTCACTGTGTACCGAGAATTCGGTACTCCGTGGTTAAAATACCCAGGGAAAAGGCAGAGTACAATTCATGTTGTGAATAAAAAGCGCTTTCCCGGACAACAGTGATTAGAAAATAATAATTTCTATTTTTGAAATGAAAAAGAAAAGCATATGCGCCGTAACGACAGGGAAATCATAAATCGGGCTGAACTTATTGCTATATTAAAACAAGCAGAAGTATGCAGGATAGCATTATCCGATCATGATACACCGTATATTGTCCCACTTAATTTTGGCATTCAGGATGGGAACCCTTTGGTGTTGTATTTTCACAGTGCTCCTGTCGGACGTAAACTGGATATTATCAGGAATAATAACAAAGCATGTTTCGAGGTTGAAACCGATACGAAAGTAGTTGTTCAAACAAAAGCCTGTAGTTGCAGTATGCAGTACAGAAGCGTCATCGGTGTTGGGCATATAGAAATTGTTAGTGGAGAGCAGGAAAAAAAGCATGGGCTGGATATGATCATGAAGCATTATACAAATGAAGAACACTTTGATTACGATCCCAGGGTAATGGAACGCACTGTTATACTCAAACTCGTTGTGGAAGAAATTTCAGGGAAAGAGCATTTCGTTAATAATTAACAACTGAGTATGATTTTGATAATTACCCTTAATTGTAAGTGATTACTTGAATATACACTCCTAAATCCCCTCTGCAAGAGGGGACTTACTGTCTGCAAAACCTTTTGTCCCCCTCTACCAGAGGGGGAAATAGGGGGTGTGTTATTAAAATACTTTATATCTTTCCTTTAAATTTGCGGCTAATCATATATGATTTTTATCATATTCTTAAAAAATGTCGTTGTTACCATTGAGCAGTAACCGTGGTTTTAATACATTTGTCTCATTATGATGAATAACGCGCTATATACAAACTCCATTTTTAAACTCGATGCAATCCGTCGGGAGCCAGATGGTAATTATGTATAGCGAAAAGATATAAGTATACATAACAATCGAACCTCCCGATACAAAAATCGGGAGGTTTTTTTTACGTTTTATACAGGAATTTTTATACATGACACAACCAAACCGACAACAGCAGGTTATTGCGTACCTGTTGGCAACAACAGGAGTTATCCTGTTTTCACTGAAGGCAATTTTTGTCAAGAAAGCGTATGAATACGATATTGATACAGTCTCTTTGCTCTTGCTCAGGATGCTTTTTTCGTTTCCTGTATATTTTGCAATTGCCACCATCACAACCATAAGGGCCGTGAGGAGAGGAATTCCGACACCGCGTCAGATATTTTTTATGGTCATGCTGGGGGTAATCGGGTATTATCTTTCCAGCTATCTTGATTTTTCAGGATTACAGTATATTTCGGCAAGTCTCGAACGATTGATCCTTTATGCTTACCCTACCCTGGTTGTCATATTGACCGCAATTTTCTTCCGAAAGCCAATTCCCCAGAAACAATGGATTGCTATAATGATTACATACTTCGGTGTATTTCTGACTTTTTCGCAAGGAGCATTGGTTTCAGGTCAGACAAATCTGTTTAAGGGCGGTCTGCTAATACTTGCCTGTGCATTCACATATGCCGGGTACCTGGTAGGCAGCGACCGGTTGATTCCTGTCTTTGGATCTTTCCGCTTTACAGCCTATGCCATGATTATAGCCTGTGTGGCAATTGTCATACACTTTTCTCTGAGTTCACAAAAACCGATTACCGGTTATCCAAAGGAAGTATACTGGATCGGGATTGGTATGGCTGTGTTGTCAACCATTCTTCCTTCGTTTATGATATCGGAAGCAATTAGAAGGATCGGAGCTCCTGCTGTGGCAATAATAGGCAGTATCGGGCCTTTTGCCACTATTATATTCGAAACCATCTTCCTGGGCGAACGAATTACAGCCTTTGAAGGCCTTGGTACCATCGTCGTCATATCCGGGGTATTGCTTATTACCGGTTCCAGCAATAAAGAGCTTGTCGAAAAAGAAGAAGAAACAAAAATAGTGGCATAGAAAGGAACTGGAGGTTAATCTTTTAAAGCTGAGCAGCACAATAAAAAATAAATAGTGTTGTGAAACGGCATGCCGTTTCACAGCTCTTTCCCATCTGGCATCGGGAGTTAGGTTTATGTATTTTATTTCGCAAGTGGAATCTTTTGAAACCTGAGTTACGTATTTGCGTATCGGAACAATAATATTCATTTTTATATTTCCAGGATCATTGTAATTTCGCTAGATTCGGGTATAAATTAATAGTATTCACATTGCATGGTAAAAGCAAAAATCGCCATTCCGAAATCCTGCACTTCCTTTACGATCAATATGATTGCCGTATTGATGTATTTTTTAACCATCCGCTATTTACGGATAAACTTCATTGATTCCTTTTGGGGTGCAATAATATCAGTAGTAATACTGGCGCTGACTATTGTATTTCTTGAAAAAATTTACCGGGGGAAAATGCATCGGGTTTCATCCGGGGTCGATTTTTCAAAAGGTAAACCGATCAATCTGCAACGGGTATTGATCAAACTTTTAGGACTGTATGTAACAATAGGAATATTTGCTTTGTTTTATTGGTTATTCCCTGAGTATAAATCAGGCGGGTATAGCAACTATTTTAAACTCACTTACTACCTGTTGCCAATTATTCTTATTGGGGGGATTCCTTATTTTTTCATTATGGATAAGTACATGAAAGAACCCTGCGACGGATACTGGCATATGGGTATACTTTGCCTGGGCAGGTGGAAATCGGTCGACCGCTGGATTTTAAAGAATCATTTACTGGGCTGGCTCGTCAAAGCATTCTTTCTGGCATTAATGTTTCCGGCATTGATGTCCAACACCGGATACCTTATGGCGAATAAGTTTTCACAAGTCAGGACGAGTTTTCCCAATCTGTATGACTACCTATACACCCTCATTTTTTCAGTCGATCTTGTTTTTGTTACAGCTGGGTATTTGTTGACTTTTAAAATATTCGACTCGCACATACGCACCGTTGAACCCTCAATTTTCGGGTGGATTGTCGCGCTGCAGTGTTACCAGCCATTCTGGTCGTTCAGCTATCAGCACTATCTCAACTATGATGATAATCTTTTTTGGGGGCACATACTGTTTTCAAACAAAACACTCTATGCAGGCTATGGAACGCTTATTCTTGTTTTACTAGCAATTTATACACTGGCTTCAGTAGCCTTTGGCCTTCGTTTTTCAAACCTGACCAACCGCGGAATCATCACCAATGGCCCCTACCGGTGGATGAAACATCCTGCTTATATAAGTAAGAATATTGCCTGGTGGTTGATTTCAATTCCATTTCTATCGGAAGCAGGCGCTCCGGAAGCTATCCGTCATTCATTACTCTTGCTGGCACTAAATGTAATATACTATCTGCGGGCAAGGACTGAAGAACGCCATCTGTCGCTCGATCCGGTGTATGTTCAGTATGCCAGCAGTCTGAACGAACGGGGGATTTTCAGATCATTATACAGGCTCATTCCATTCCTGAGGTATAGTGTAAATGATTATATTGTTGACGGCAAGATCAAAAAGATGTGGTTTTGAGGAAATCTGAACAGCTGCACAACTAGCTCTATTTAAAAACAATTCATTCTGAACCGGGTATATGTCATGGAAATAGTGGCAGGTAGAATCTGATACTTACTAATTAACTATCTTCGCGCTTTCATTTACTAAGCTATGTGGTTAGTATTCGGATTATGCTCCGCCGTATTTCTTGGATTATATGATGCCCTGAGAAAGAAAGTATTGACAGATAACCCTGTTCTGCCGGTATTATTTCTGGCTACACTTACGGGGGCAATTGTCTTCATTCCCTTAATAATTCTCTCACATGCTGGTATTATTACTGAAGGTGCACTCTTATTTGTCCCACGTGCAGATTCTTTTGTTCATCTGCTTACTTTCATTAAAGCAATCATTGTTACTTCATCGTGGATACTGGCATACAGCGCACTCAATATGCTGCCGCTGACCATTGTTTCTCCTATACGTTCAACAGCCCCGTTATGGACCCTGATAGGAGCTGTCATCATTTTTTCAGAACAACTCACGCCAATTCAATGGACAGGCGTGATTGTCGTGCTTGCATTCTTCTACCTTTTTGCCCTGGCAGGCAAAAGAGAAGGAATAATCTTTCACCGGAACAAATGGATATTAGCTGCTATCGGGGCTACTCTACTTGGCGCTGTCAGCAGTCTGTACGATAAGTTTCTTTTCAGCCGCTACGATCACATGTTTGTCCAGGCCTGGTACCAGGTTTATATGGTGCCGATATTATTGCCTTTTTTATTCGTGTTGTGGTACCCGAAACGTAAGATGAAAACCCCTTTTCATTGGAATATTTACATTCACATGATCGGCATTTTGCTTATCGTATCAGACTTTCTCTATTTCTATGCATTGACTAAGCAGGATTCCCTCATTGCCATTCTTTCCGTGTTGCGGCGAAGCAGTGTAGTGATAGCGTTTACTGCGGGGGCAATTTATTTCAAAGAGAATAACCTGAAACGAAAGGGATTGGCGCTGGTTGGAATTCTAGTTGGCATTGTGCTGATATTCTGGGGGACACTCAGATAAGACTTTTTTAACAAACATTTTCTAACTGCTTCCTTTTCCATTACCGTGTTTATGCGAAATTCCTGCCGCGATATGTTTGTGGATTTTATCACCATGCCGGTGCACCTGGTCGGCTATCAGGTTCATGTTGACCAGGAAATCAACGTCATGAAGTATTTCTGAGGCATTACCAACTCTTTCCAGTGTGTGATTTTCTGATAATACACCCACTCGCGATTGAAAATGATCAACCAGCTCAAGATTATGTGTAGTCATAATGATGGTTTTTCCTGCTTCATTAAGACGGAAGATCAGTTCGACAAGGAACGAACGTGTCTTTGGATCGAGGCCGCTGGTAGGTTCATCGAATAATAAAACAGACGGATTTGTGGTCAGTATAGAACCGATGGCAACCCTTTTTTTTTCGCCTCCCGACAGCATGTATGTTGGTCTGTCGCTCAATCCCGATATGGCAAGCATATCCATAATTTCATTAGCACGCTGAAGGGCAGTGTGTTCATCAAGTCCTAACTGAAGGGGTGCAAAAAGCAATTCATCGAGAACGGTAGGACAAAAGAGCTGTGTATCCGGGTTTTGAAACACATAACCTATACTACCCCTAAAGAAGTTGTTAAACGAGGTATCTTTTAATTTCTCTTCTGTTAACTCTTTTCCTGAAAACCGTATACTTCCTTTCTCCGGAAACAGCAGGCCTCCCATTATATGCAAAAGCGTTGACTTTCCGCTCCCGTTGCTTCCAATAATGGTGAATATTTCACCTTCCTTCACCTGAAGAGTAATATTATTTACCGCAATTACCGGCTGCTGATAACTATACGAGATCCCTTCCAGTTCGAACAATATTGCCATTATGAAAAAATTATGCAATTTGCCAGACCGATTCCGGCGAGCAATAATAATATACAAATATCTTTCAACTTCATTTTTTCAACTCCCGCTATCTTAAAATCTCCTGTAAATCCTCTTGATATCATGGCATGATGGGTCTCTTCATATCGTTGATATGATTTTTTAAAAAGAAAACCCATTCGCCCGGCGACAATCCTGCGGGTCTCAGCCTGATCCGAGGAACCTGTCCACCTCGCCTTCAACGCTAAAAACATCTCCTCCAGCGTATGTGCAAGAATGAAAATATATTTATACGACAACGTAATAGTCAGAATAAAGATCGAAGGAACATGTATGGTCTTCAATGCCTTCATCAGCCTGTTAAACGAAATCACATTCAGTATAAAAAAAGTGAGCGATAATGAATTGAACACTTTTATGAACATGCGCATGACAATAAACGATCCTTCATATGTAATGCCGATTTCACGCGGAAGATGATATATTAAGAATGTTTTTTCAGATCGCAGTTGGAAGAATGTTACGGCCATCCTGCCCGGAGTGAATATATTCAGGGCAGCCGGCATCATCACCAGAAAACCAAACAGGAAGCTTAGAAGCAATATTCTTTTATACAGGCGTATGACGTTATTTGCTGAAATGATATTTAAAAAAAGAAGAATACCTAAAAAGATAAATTGCCCCACGATTGTATGTGTAATGCTTATACACGTTATCCAGATAAGGAAGAATAGCAATATGGCGGGAGCTGATAGACTTATGATGTTTGAAAACTTGTTCGAAATTTCATATTGATTTATACTTGTCCGGATAAAATAAGCAGATTGCTGAATGGTACGGTCAATAAAAGCCAATTCCAGTTTTCCTCTATCCGAGGCCAGACTGGAATTAGCTTTTTCTCCCGTGGTAAGGAGAAAAGAAGGTATTGAATGATTCATTCTTTTCTGACAATTTTAAGAAGGCCGATGCTAAGCAAAGTTATAATAGTCAGGCCAACTATTGCCGACAATATGTAAAAAACTGATTGTTTGGCCAGCGAACCGTTTTCATCGCCCAGACTATAATCGGGCATTGGCGCCTTCCAAAGGTCGGCATCTTTTACCATCCCGGCAGGAGTATATCCGATTTTTTCCTGTACTGTTTCGGTCGACCACTCACCCCATGCGTCGCCGGCATTGAACCATTGCGGTAAAAATATTCCGATTGGAGTGAGCAAAGCGGCAACCAGTAAGCCGATATATAATTTCTTTTGTAACTTTTCCATAATATTAACCCTTTAAAACATTGATTATTTCCTTGTTTGATTTAAAAAAGTAGCTGAAAAGCAACATGGTTACAATTCCTTCGATAAAACCAAAAAGTATCAGATGCTCAATAGCCATTGCCGGAACAGCAACTTTCAACGGATAGGGAGCATATAAAGCCTGTCCTTCGGGAGATGATGCGATCAGAGGTTGAATCCCAAATTCCACAGCCGTTATGATAGCAGCAATATTCAAGCTAACGTAACCTGAAAAAAATGCAGCGATATTAAGCCTGAAGGGGGAAGAGGATTTTCCTGCAATCAGCTTATAGACAAGAATGGCCATGAAAGGCATAATGACAGCCATATTGAAACAATTTGCTCCTATGGCAGTGATACCGCCGTCGCCAAAAACAAGCGCCTGAATTATCAGGGCTACTGATACTGAAACCATAGCTGACCATGGGCCAAGAATAAGGGCAATAATGGCTGCCCCAACAGCATGCCCTGTTGTTCCGCCCGGAATAGGCACATTGAACATCATGATCAGGAATGTAAAAGCAGAAGCCATTCCAAGGAAAGGGATCAGCTTGGCGGTTAACTGCTTTTTAAGCTTTTTAACAGCAACTGCAAGGGTTGAAATAAAAACAATGTAAAAAGGAACATACGTTTGCGGGCTAAGATAACCATCGGGTATATGCATAATTATAAGGTATTAGGTAAATATTATAAATACAGAGAAATTCTTAAAAAGGCAGCCAGCGCGTTATCCAAATCCTTGTTTGCACCGGGATTTATTATATAGTGGATTGCCGGTTGAAACAGGACATGATTAAAAAAGGTCAGGCAATAGTTACACTCAATATCACATTCATACGATTTATCAAAAAGCCGGGAATAAGCAACGCCTGCCGCCAGACAATCATCCGGTCGCTTGGCCATGATTCCGTTGAAAGTCATTCCTGCTCCAATATAAATTGTGTTGAAATTTGCTTTCGAAGGAAAAACAGCCAATTGTCCAAATGCTGCGATAATGCGGGAGTCATTCTGGTATAGGTGTTTGTCGCAAATAGCATAAAATCCCATATTACCTTTTACTATAGCGGTGGAATCATCTGTGTTTTCGAACTCCCCGGAATGATAAAAGCCGCCGATTTTAATATCCGTTAATTTTTCGGAATTTGATTTGAACTCTATCTCATCAACGGTTAGCAATCCATCTTCGGTGGAAATTGACCAATCAAGATTATGTGGATCATCGTCCAACGAACCGGCATCACCATCATACAAACTGAACCTGAGGGTCAGATTATCATTTACAGAGTATAAACCTGCTACTGCAAGAGCTGTTTTCGGGTAAATGGGGACACCGAAATTAAGAGGAAAGGTGCTGTGAATCCCGAATGAACTATTCGTGAGAGCACCACCGTACTCGCTTACACAAAACTCTGCATTTAGATCCTGCAAACCAATCAAAAGAGAAAGCTTTGAAAAATTCTGCCTGTACATCAGATTCTCAAGGAATGTAAAGTCTCCGTTTTCAATATTTGATGCAACCTGAAGATCGCCGATGAAGTTTTCAGAAAGCCCGTATCCATGCGTATTCATGAACCCCAGAGAAAATTCACCGCCTTTCCATAGTTTATCGGTATGGAGAAGAATCCCGGCATTGAGAAGTCCTATATAGGCATTACCGGTTTTAAGACCTCCACTGAAGTTACGGGCAATGTCACAGGTGTAACTTAAGGTAGGTTCAATAAGAGGGGCCAGAGTTGTTGTGGAATCCTGACCCTTTAAAGTTACAGGAATGAACATAAGCACTACATAAAGCAATCGAATTTGGTAAACTTTCATGGTAACAACAATTTTAAAAAAGTAACACGAATATAAAATATTTGTTACATAACAACAATTAATTCTTGCATTTTCGCAAAAAATTAAACTATATGAATCATTGCTCTTTTATTTCTAATCGTATGGTATATTTACGCCGATAAAAATAAGAAGCCATGCTTTTATTTTTATAATGGGCATGTTTATAAAACTCCTTGTATGAAGAAAATCCTATACATGGCTGCTTGTCTGCTAGTATTTGTTGCTTGTGTCAATAGAAATGGTTTACCTGTAAGGGGAATAACCGATCTCTCAGAATTTATGCCAGCTGTACATAAGATGAAATATGCTCAACATTTTTCATTGTCTGAAAACGATAGTTTCATTTACATCGTAGTGAACAATCCCTGGAGCAAGAACGATACACTGGCGACCTATTTGCTGATCAAGAAGGGAGATATAATACATGATGTCCATTATGCAGATTTTGTTCTTAAAGTTCCTGTTGAACGGGTAGCCGTTTTATCATCTGTTTATCTGGGGATGTTTACATTGCTTGATGAAAACCGGAAGATTGTTGCCTGCAATTATGCCAGGTTGATTTATGATTCAGTTCTTTATAACAGGTTCTTGAGAGGTGAACTTATTGACCTGGGCGAGTCTGCTCAGATCGATGCTGAAGCAGTGATAGGAGCAGCGCCGCAATTATTGATGAAGTATGTATATGGAAGCATTGAAAGCAACGACCAGAAGATAATTCAGGCGGGTATTCCTATTGCATATAACCTGGAATTTATGGAACCGCATCCCTTGGGCAGGGCAGAGTGGTTAAAATTTGTCGCAGCTTTTATCGGCAAGTATACAATGGCTGATTCTATTTTTAATTCTATTGAAAAGGAATATAGCCGCCTGTCCGATATAGCCGCAGGGATTAAAGATAAACCTGCTGTTCTCGATGGATCCTGTTATAAAGGTATTTGGTATGCCGCCGGAGGCAACAGTTTTCCAGCCAGATTATACAGCGATGCAGGTGCTGATTATTACTGGAAAAACGATTCTTCAACCGGGAGTATTCCGTTAAGTTTTGAGGTTATTCTTGAAAAACAGGCTGACGCTGACTTCTGGATTGGTCCTTCAACAGGGAATAAGAACGATCTGTTGAGCATCGAAAGCAGGTACGCTTTGCTGAAAGCTTTTAAGCAGGGCAATGTATATCATTATGGGAAACGGATAAATCCTAACGGGGGCCTTGATTATTTCGAAAGCGGCGTCGCACGGCCCGATATTATTCTGAAAGACCTTCTTTGGGTATTTCACCCCGATTTGTTAGATTCGTCGTATCAACCGGTGTATTTCGAAAGAATAAAAGATTGAAGCAAGGTGCATGAATAAAAAGCTTTACAATATTATCATCATACTGTTACTTGTTCTACTGGTAATATTTATATTGGTTGATCTGTTGCTTGGAAGTGTTTCAATACCGCTGCGCAGTTCGTTACAAATTTTGCTGGGGCATGAGGTGAATGCAAATTGGAAGTATATAATCACGCAATTACGTTTCCCTCGTGCTGCCACTGCTGTATTGACAGGCGCAGGACTTTCAGTCGCCGGGCTTATGATGCAGACCCTGTTCAGAAATCCATTGGCCGGGCCCTATGTGCTTGGGTTAAGCGCGGGAGCAAGTCTGGGTGTTGCACTGACGGTAATGTCGGCATCGGTATTGCCTGCAGGAATCATGTTAATTACCGTTTCGTACTGGGGTCAGATTGTTGCTGCCATTGCAGGGTCACTTCTTGTTTTCCTGCTTATTGTTATGATAGCTTCCCGCATCAGGGATTCAGTATCCTTGTTAATAGTCGGTATCATGTTCGGGAGTATAACTACGGCCTTAGTAAGTATTCTTCAGTATTTCAGCAAGCCTGAACTTGTTCAGAAATTTGTTATATGGACACTTGGGAGCCTTTCATCAACAGCATGGGAGCAACTTTGGGTCATAGCAGTTTTTATAAGTTTCGGTTTGGTGTTATCAATCTATCTTATGAAACCGTTGAATGCTTTATTACTCGGTGAAAATAACGCCCTGGCTACGGGTGTTAATATTAAACGCGTCAGGTTAGTAATTCTGCTCTCGACAAGTATCATTACCGGTGCACTCACTGCATTTACGGGGCCGATAGCATTCATCGGGTTGGCTGTACCGCATATATCCCGGCTGCTTTTCAATACATCGAACCATAGAGTACTTTTGCCATCAACAATACTTATCGGAGCATTGGTGCTTGTCATGTGCGACATTATCTCACAGGTTCCCGGATCCGGCCTTGTGCTTCCCATCAATGCGGTTACTTCTTTGTTCGGAGCGCCGATGGTTTTATGGATCATTCTTGGAAAAAGGAAATTAAGAACTTCATTCTGATGACGGAACAAACTGCTCTTCACAGCGCTTTGCTTACTACCCGGGGATTATCTGTCGGCTACCATCAGAATGGCCGGATCCATTCGTTGCAGAAAGAATTGAATTTGAGCTTATACGAAGGTGATCTGGTGTGTCTTATCGGTCCGAATGGTTGCGGAAAATCAACCCTTATTCGCACGCTGGCCGGAATACAAAAACCTCTGGAAGGACATGTTGCTGTGAATGGTAAAGAAATACAAACCCTCACGAATGCTGAAAAAAGTAAATTTCTTAGTGTTGTGTTGACAGAAAAAACAGTAGTTGATCAGATTACTGTGGAGGAAATAGCTGCTTTGGGCAGATATAATGTTACCAATTGGTTGGGAACTCTTTCACCGCATGATAAAGAAAAAATAAGTCAGTCAATTAAAGCTGTGCATCTCGAAGGTCTTTCAAACAGGGCATACAGCACGTTAAGCGACGGCGAAAGACAACGGGCTTTTATTGCAAAAGCGCTGGCTTCGGATGCATCTGTTATGTTGCTGGATGAACCTACCGCTCACCTCGACATTGTAAACCGGGTTGAGATATTGAGTTTATTAAAACGATTAACCCGTCAGATGGGACATACAGTCCTGGTCTCTACGCATGAATTGGATCTTGCCATGCAGCTTGCAGATTTGATCTGGGTAATGCTTCCCGATGGGCCTATGCGTTCGGGCACTCCTGAGGAGATCATGCATTCAGGTATTCTCGACAGCGTTTTTGGAAATGCGTCGATCCAGTTCAACCCGGGCCTTGGCAGTTTCACAATTAGGAAAAAATACATGCATACAGTTCAGATAACAGGCGAAGGAAAAGAATTAGAGATGACGAAACAGGCATTATCACGACTAGGCTTTATTACAGGTAGCACGGAAAAACCTCTGGCAATGATCGAAGTGAAAAAAGATAATTGGAATATGCACATTGATGGCCGGGAATATACCGGGCTAAGTCTGGTTGAGCTATGCCGGATAATAAGAGATATAACACAAAAAATGTAGGATAAAGTGAATAAAAAAAGCACAACTGTTCATCCGCTGACACATTACTATTCGGCAATTTACAGAAGATACGATCTGATCAATAAGCTGTTCACCTGGGGCATGGACCGGAGGTGGCGCAGGATCACTGCTGCTGAATGTATGAAATCAAAACCTGCACGGATCATCGATCTCTGTTGTGGAACAGGCGACATGACCATTGAGTTGCTGAAGCAGGCAGGCTCCAATGTGGAAGTAGTGGGATACGATTTCAATGATCTGATGCTGCAGATTGCCAGGAATAAAGCGAACAGGAAAGGGTACAGCCGGGTAGATTTTATAAGGGGGAATGTGGGTAATTTGCCCTTTCACGATGGTGAATTTGACAGCGTCACAATCGCTTTTGGTTTCCGTAATTTAACCTATGAAAATCCCGATCAGGATAAGAACCTGTCAGAAATATCCAGGATACTTAAGAAAGGAGGTAAACTGTTGATTGTCGAAAGTGCAGTACCCTCAAACAAAATTGCTCTGTTTTTCTATATAGCCTACCTACGTTGTTTTTTAATCCCTTTGGGCGGATTGATTTCAGGGAGCTTGAATGCGTATCGTTACCTGGCGCAATCGTCGGTAAATTATTATAGTCACAATGAAATTAAAGAAATGCTTTATCGTTACGGATTCGAACGTGTCTCTTACAGGAAATTCTTTCTGGGAGCGTCCAACCTTATCTCTGCTGTTAAAAAGGAATAACATGGAATGCATGTTATTTCACAGTTTTTGTTTTTTAGGGTTTTCTTATATTTGGTGTTCAAGATTTCAACCATGACTATTAAAGAAATAAATGCCCTGTGCAAAGGAACCTTTATTGGTTATCTCGATATTGAGTTTCTTGAATATGGCTCCGATTATGTTGTTGCCCGGATGCCGGTCGATGAAAAAAAGCTGCAGCCTATGGGACTGTTACATGGAGGCGCTTCGCTAGCTCTTGCTGAAACAGTGGCGAGTGCCGGCTCCATGCTGTTAGTCGATGAAACAAAATTCGATGTACTGGGTTTACAGGTGACGGGGAATCATGTTTCGACTTTTACAACAGGTGAGGTAACTGCGAAAGCCGAAATCGTGCATAAAGGAAATGCGACCCATGTGTGGGACGTAAAGATTTGCTCTTCGGCCGGTAAACTTATCTGTGTGGCGAGAGTAACAAATATTATTATAGAAAAAAAGAGTGAAGTTTGAAATTAATGGAACAAATTATTCAATACTCCGAAACCCTGATTGAGGCGCTGGAATTATCCCTGAAAAAGAAACTGACATTCGCTGTTTATCGTTTGCCGGATCATCAGGAAGTCACCTTTATTCTTCAGAAAAATAATGATCTCATCGAATTACATGATCTGTCTGAAATTCCTTCCGGGGGAGGTTTTATTATTTCTCCCTTCTCTGCTGACTCATCGGATAAATGTTATTTGATACGACCGGATTATATATTTAAGAATGATCTTACTGCTTCTGAGCTGGAACAGATTAAAATGCTGCCGGATATTCTTCTGAATGGAGCTGCCCATATTGCTCCGTTGGAAATAAAGAAAGAAGAATATCTCAATCAGCTTGAAAAAATCATTGATAAAATTTCAGAAGGAGAGTATGAAAAGATTGTACTATCGAGGGTAAAAAATATAAATGGTTCTTTTACACGAAATCTGAATATGATATTTCATTTACTATGTGAATCATATCCACATTCGTTTGTTTACATGACTCATTTTAAGGATCATTGTTGGGCAGGAGCATCACCTGAACCCCTCATCCTTTCCGATAAGCAGAAATTGATAACGGTCTCCCTGGCCGGTACTCGGTCTTATCATGAAAAGAACCTTGATATTTCGCAATGGAATCATAAAGAGCGGCTTGAGCAAGAATACGTAACAAGGTTCATTGAGAAAATACTAAATGAATTCAATGTTAAAAGCTATCAAAAAATAGGGCCCTATGTGAAAAGGGCAGCAAATTTATTACACCTGAGAACCGATTTTATTTTTGAGAATAAGGCCATCGGCGATCGGTTACCTTCGCTCATTAATGCACTTCATCCTACCTCGGCAGTATGTGGAATGCCGAAACAAAAATCCCTGGATTTCATCAGACAAATTGAAAAACATAACCGGGAATACTATGCAGGATACCTTGGCCCTGTTGGCATCGATGAACATATACAGTTATATGTTAACCTGCGTTGTATGAAAGTGCTTGAAAATCAACTTTCACTTTATGTAGGCGGTGGCATCACTGCCGATTCGGTACCTGAGGATGAATGGGAAGAAACCGAAATCAAAGCTGAAACGCTGTTGTCAGTACTAAACCAAATTAAATAAATGCTTCATCCCAAACAGCATATTACTGATCTGAGTGAAATTTGCTGCAAGCGTGGGATAAAATACATAGTGATTTCGCCAGGTTCCCGCAATGCTCCGTTAATAGAAGCATTTTATTCATCTTTTGGCGATCGTTGTATCAGTATTGTTGATGAGCGGAGTGCTGCTTATTTTGCGCTCGGCGTAGCCCGTTTTATTAAGACACCTGTTGCGCTTGTTTGTACTTCGGGTACTGCAGTATTAAATTATGGTCCAGCGCTGGCCGAAGCCTATTATGCCCGTGTTCCTCTGTTGGTAATTACTGCCGATCGCCCTGCAGAATGGATCGATCAGCAGGATAATCAGACCATCAGACAGCGAAATGTATTTCAGAATTATGTCTTAAAAAGTTTTCATTTACCTGAAATTATTGATAATCATGATCTGTTACAGCGTTTACATCAGCAGATCGATGAAGCAATAGAAACTACTTTGTATCCCTGCCCAGGGCCAGTGCATATTAATATGCCGGTGCTTGAACCGCTCTATGAAAGCTTGCCTTCGGCGTCAAATAAAATAAGTTATAAAGGCGACAGGGAAGACCACAAGGCGACTACGCTGCCCCAATTATTTATTACCCAATGGAAGAATGCCCGACGGATCATGATCATTCACGGGCTCGACTATCCGGGTTCAGGAATTGAAAAGGCACTAAAGGAATTGGCTAGGGATCCTACGATAGTGATTATAGCGGAAAATATTTCTAATGTTTGCGGAAAGGACATTATCTCGACTCCCGAATTACTGCTAGCTAACAATAAATCATGGGAACCCATTGCCCCTGATCTGATCCTATATAGCGGAGGACAGGTTGTGTCAAAACGGATAAAGCAATATTTGCGAGGAATTAAAGAAGTTAATGTGTGGCGTATTGGCCTGGATAATTATGCCATGGATACTTTCAAGCAGAACAATCAGTTCCTTACACTATCGGCAGGTGAGGTATATTCTATACTCGCATCGATGCATCGTGAGCAAAAGCACGATGAGTATAAAACTGACTGGCTTAAAGCCAATGACAATGCATTGAGAGTCCGTGAGAAAGTGATCAGGCAGTGCCCCTTTTCCGACCTGGCCGTTTTTCATATATTGATGAACAGTATACCGTCCGGGGCGATTGTCGAACTTGGCAACAGCACGCCTGTCAGGTATGCTCAGTTCTTTGATACATATAAAGAAGCAACCTATTATGGTAACAGGGGGGTGTCAGGTATCGACGGATGTCTTTCATCGGCAGCAGGCACTGCATTTGCTTCGGGTAAAATAACAATTTCAATTGTTGGTGACCTCAGTTTTGTATACGATTCGAATGCTTTATGGAATCGCAGGCTGCCAGCGAACCTGAGGATAATAGTTATCAATAACGGCGGCGGGGGGATCTTCAGCCTTCTTGACGGACCTGCTCTGAAGGCCTCATTCACCGGGTTGGTTAAAGCATATCATCCGGTCGATATTCAAAAGTTAGCGGAAGCTTTTTATTTGGATTATTTTTGCATCAGCGATCAGCAATCGCTTATCAAGAAGTTACCGCTTTTTTTTGAAAAGATAGAAAAAGCTAAAGTAATGGAGATTAGAACATGCATGGAGAATAACGACCTGGCCTATAAAATGATCACCGGCAAACTTTCATCAGATAATAAATGAACTAATTATTATGGCTGAGCATCGAAAATGGATTACCATTAAAGAATATGAAGAGATAAAATTCGAATTCTTTGAAGGAATTGCAAAAATTACCATTAATCGTCCGCGTTACCACAATGCATTTACCCCCGATACAACAAAAGAGATGTGCGATGCTATGGTCTATTGCAGGGAAAACCAGGATATTTCTGTTGTTGTGATCACAGGAGCCGGCGATAAAGCTTTTTGCAGCGGAGGCGACCAACATGTTAAAAACTATGCA
Source organism: uncultured Bacteroidales bacterium (assembly GCA_964634105.1). Lineage (GTDB taxonomy): Bacteria > Bacteroidota > Bacteroidia > Bacteroidales > UBA10428 > UBA10428. The sequence goes on from CAZWIU010000011.1 coordinate 35,855, forward strand.
GGTTATGTTGGAAAAGATGGGGTACCGAGGCTCAATATTCTCGATTTACAAAAGCAGATCCGTTCTTTACCAAAACCGGTAATTGCTATGGTGAATGGTTATGCCATTGGTGGAGGTCATGTGCTGCACGTAGTGTGCGATTTGACAATAGCTTCGGAAAATGCAATATTTGGTCAGACTGGCCCGAAGGTTGGAAGTTTCGATGCAGGTTTCGGGTCATCCTATCTTGCCAGGATAGTAGGACAAAAGAAAGCACGCGAGATCTGGTTCCTGTGCGAGCAATATAGTGCCGAAGAAGCGCTGGAGATGGGACTTGTAAATAAAGTGGTACCGCTTAGCGATCTTGAAGACGAAACCGTTCGCTGGTGCAAAAAGATCATGGAAAGAAGTCCGATGGCAATACGGATGATAAAGGCTGGTTTAAATGCCGAGTTGGATGGCCAGGTCGGAATTCAGGAATTCGCCGGAAATGCTACTATGCTATATTATATGACAGAAGAAGCCCAGGAAGGCAAGAAAGCATTCCTGGAAAAAAGGAAACCTGATTTTAAGAAATTTCCAAAATTTCCTTGACAGCAAATGATGAGCGAACTGGCGATCTGGATAAAAGCGTTCCGACTAAGAACATTGCCCTTGGCCATGTCCTGCTCGATCATGGGTAGCTTTCTTGCTTTTGCTTACGGTATATTCTCTTGGAATATTTTCGTTTTGGCACTAGTAACAACATTATTTCTCCAGATTCTTTCGAACCTTGCAAACGATTATGGCGATGCTTTGCATGGCGTCGATAATAGTAACAGGGTGGGCCCTCAGAGAATCACTCAAAGCGGGTTAATAAGCAGGCTAAAGATTCGGTTGATGATTATCATCTTCGCGCTTCTTTCGCTGATAGTTGGTTCGTGGCTGATCTTTTCAGCATTAAGGGATATTAAGAATATCATACTGTTTTTCATTCTCGGTCTTACAGCAATAGTCGCTGCTATAAAATACACAATCGGCAAAAATCCCTTCGGTTACGTAGGCCTTGGCGATCTTTTCGTATTCATCTTTTTCGGTATAATCGGAGTTGTCGGGACCTATTATTTGCATACAAGACATTTCTCCTGGTGGTTATTTCTGCCGGCTTCATCCATCGGATTGCTTAGCTCAGGGGTACTAAACCTGAATAATATGCGCGATATTGTTAACGATTCGCAAATGGGCAAAAGAACGCTTGTAGTCCGCATTGGTTCTGGTGGAGCGAAAATTTATCATTTCATTCTGATCACTTTCTCAATGATTTTCAGCTTGGTTTATATGATTAAATACTACCATTCCCCGTATCAGTTTCTTTATTTACTGACGTTTCCTTTTTTTATTGTTAATATTATTACAGTGGCGAAAAATACTGAACCTCAACAGCTAAACATAGAGCTCAAAAAATTGTCCCTGAGTACTCTTGCATTCTCGGTATTATTTGGTTTAGGTTTGATTCTCCGATGATTAAAGCAGTTTATCGATATAAGAATTTCAAATACAGGCAGCCAGCCACAACTTCCAGGGGGATTTTCCATGATAAGAAGGTGTATTTTATATTGTTGTATGATGATAAAAATCCATTTATCTATGGCATTGGCGAGTGTTCGGTATTTCCAGGTTTAAGTATGGACGACACCCCGGGTTTTGAAAAAAAACTGGCAGAAATAGTTGACCTGATCAACCGGGGTTGGTATAACCTGAAAACGCCGGCATATTCTTATCCTTCCATTAATTTTGCTATCGAGACAGCATTGAAAGACCTGAATCAGATGGGATCCAAGATACTCTACCCGTCGGAATTTACAGAAGGAAAAGAACCTGTAAGGATTAACGGTCTTATCTGGATGGGGCCGATTGATGAAATGCAACGTCAGATAGATCTGAAACTGGCTACTGGATTTCACTGCCTTAAATTAAAAATCGGAGCGTTGGATTTCAATGACGAATTTGAATTATTGACAAAACTTCGGAAACGTTATAGCGCTGATGATCTTGAAATCCGTTTGGATGCGAACGGTGCTTTTCAACCTGAGGAAGCGCTTGAAAATATGTATCGCCTTTCCGATCTTGGAATACACAGTGTAGAACAGCCCATTTTACCGTCTCAGATCGATGAAATGGCTGCACTTTGCGAAACAGCGCCTATACCTGTTGCCCTTGACGAAGAACTTATCGGGAAATATCCAAGGGAGAATAAGGTACAACTGTTGAAAATGATCAAACCGCAATATGTTGTGCTTAAGCCGGGTCTCCTGGGTGGAATAAACTCATGCAACGAATGGATAGAAATTGCCAACGAAATGAAGATAGGCTGGTGGATCACTTCATCGCTCGAAACCAATATTGGTCTTAATGCTATTGCTCAATGGACCTATACACTTAAGAACCCGGTTTTTCATGGGTTAAGTACAGGTACATTGTTCGAAAATAATATCGACTCACCTCTTGCAGTTGCCGGAGAAAAGTTGTATTATTTCCCGCGTAAAAAATGGGATTTATCAATTTTCCTAAACAACTAAGAAAAAATGCATGAGAACTTTCATGGTTTAATTATTGGCAGTAAAATATATCCTGTCGATCATCTCGCTGATCTTTGCGAGAATATGCTTTCCGATAATAGCATACCGCAATGGGAAAAGAAGGTTTATTCATTTATCTCCGATTGGATAAGTGATAAGGATTATATTCTGCAAGTCTCATCAGGTTCTACTGGAATACCAAAAGAGATCAGGCTACCTAAAAAATCGATGATCTTATCCGCCCAGAAAACATGCGAATTGTTTAATCTGAAATTCGGACAAACAGCACTTTTATGTCTCCCTATCGACTATATCGCCGGGAAAATGATGGTAGTCCGGGCCATTGTAGGCGGACTTAACCTGGTGCTTACAGAGCCTACGAGTATGCCTGATCTGACTGAGTTCGGGAAAATTGATTTTTGTGCCATGGTTCCATTGCAGGCATATAATTCTCTGAACAGTGTTGAAGCTATGCGCCGGATCAAAAAGCTCATCATAGGAGGCGCCGAAATCCGAAATGAACTTGAAGTTATGCTGCGCGACCTGCCAAATGAGGTTTTTGGAACATATGGAATGGCAGAAACATGCTCGCATGTTGCTGTCCGTCGGATCAATGGTACCGAACCCGAACGGAGATATCATGCTATCCCGGGAGTGAAGTTCTCGGTTGATGAAAGAAATTGCCTCATCATTCAGACCGATTACCTTGAAAATGTGATTAAAACAAATGATGTGGTTGACCTTTCAGACGATTATACATTCCACTGGATAGGACGTTACGACAACCTGATCAATTCTGGAGGGTATAAGATTGTGCCGGAGGAGATCGAAGCGGTTGTTTCAAAAACCACTGGGTTCGATTGTGCTGTAATCGGTATGCCTGATGAGAAACTTGGTGAAAAAGTTGTGCTGGTACTTGAGAAAGGAGGAAGCGAAATTACTGAGCAGGAGATGCAACATACTCTAATGGTTGAACTACCCAAAAAGATGCAGCCCAAGGAGATCATTTTCATTGATGAGCTACCACGTAACCACTCATTTAAAGTTGACCGGTTTAAACTTAAGGATAAACTTAAAAAGTAACCATCCGGTAAAATATCGGTCTTAAATTTTTTCATTGATTTTATTCCTCAGGATCCTTGGACGGATCAAATTTTTTATTTCCAGATAACCAGTCACTTGCATAGGTGTCATCGGTGGCGGTATGCACTAAAAATCGCTCGCAGTGAGGCATACGGTTGAAAAAAAGAAACTTGTTTCGCAACTTTTAGAAAGCCAGGCCGTAAATTCCTCCGTACTTCTGCATAGCAAATTCAACATTAACCGAATTCAATATAGTAATCACTATTATCCAGGAAACATGAAAAAATCTTTCTACTCATTAATTGCAGTTTTGTTTTGCATTTGTTCTTATACACAGGCACAAGGCAGAATTGACAAAAACCTAAGGCCTGAATCAAAGGCTGTAACAATAATAAATAATTTTGACAGATCGCCTTCCTATCAAGCAGACCTATCCAATATAGCAAGTAACCTCTCAGAATCGCAGGTAAAAGTCATGGGCGACAAAGCCGCTACATGGGACATTCTTTCTTATTTCAGTGCCTCCTCAAATGGACAGCCTGGAATTGAAACCAATGGGAGCCACATATACACAGCTCTGTGGAACGGTTCCGACTTCTTCCGGTATAATATGGATGGTTCACTCGATGAATCTTTCACAGTAGCGGGTGTGTCTCAAATACGCGACATGGCTTACGATGGCATATATTTTTATGGGAGTAATGCTTCCATGACAATCTATGTTATGGATTTGGAAAATGAAATTCTGGTGTCCACTATAAGCGCCAGCTGTTCAGGAATTACCGGGATCAGGCATATCGCTTACGATCCAACCCTGGATGGAGGTAATGGTGGCTTTTGGATTGGCAACTGGAACGAACTGGGAGCTGTTACAATGACAGGTGCACAGCTCCATGCAAATATTGGCGGTAATGCCGATTGCTATGGTTCTGCTTACGATCCTTTTTCCGACATAGCAAACCCTCGTTTGTTACTTTTCCAGCAAAATGGAACCGGGGTCGACATTCATGGATTCGATATTAACACACTAACATTTACCGGCCTGGTGCATAGTGCATCGGATATTCCGGGGTTTAATTCAGGAATCTCTATTGCCGGAGGTCTCTGCTTATATGGAGATTATGTATCTGGAAATGTCGAATTGATTGGAAATATTCAGGATGATCCGAATATTATTTTTTCATACTACCTTACTAATCTCTGTGATTCGGCTGCACCAGGTATGCCTCAGAATCTTCAGGTGCTTCCAGATGCAACGGGTGCCTTATCCGCACAGTTGACATGGGACAATCCGGCTTATACTGTAGGCGGTAGTATTTTGACTGATCTCGATTCGGTTATGGTCTATGCCGATATGGTAGTTGTTTACAAGAATACCTCACCAGTCATTGGAGCGGGTGAATCGCAAACAATTGCTGTAGCCAGTCCGGGTAATTATATTTTTAATGTGGCAGGGTTTAACGATCATGGCAATGGTCTTCCCTCAACCATTGCAACATGGGTTGGGGAGGATGTCCCGGCTGCTCCTCAGAACCTTGAATTCACCATCAATGATACTATTGCAACGATCGACTGGGATGCTCCTGAAGAAGGTATGCATGGCGGCTACTTTTCAGGTAATAATGTGACATACGCCGTTATTCTGAATAATACAGATACGTTAGCTGATAATATTACCAATACAGCGTTCTCAACCGGCTTAGCTCAACGCGGTAAATACTATGTTACTGTTGTTGCATCTAATTTAATTGGTCCGGGAGGCAATACGATTTCTGATACACTATTGTATGGCTACCTGTTTTATGAAGATTTCCCTACAACTGAAATACCATCCGGATGGGAAGTTCAGGGTGCTGGCCTGTCAAATTGGTCTGTGCAATCTTCAGGCAATGCCGGTGGAGCGCCAAACGAGCTTACTTTAAGTTGGAGTCCTTCGTTTGTGGATACCTCTACGATAATTACTCCTTCGTTCAATACAACCGGACAGGATGCAATCATGCTTGTTTTTGATACCTATCAGAATAATTATTCAAACACGGATTATTACTTAAGTGTTGTTACTTCAAGCGATGGTGTGAACTGGAATGAAGTATGGTCACTGCCTCCTGTAAGCTATGGCCCCTCCAAAGAGGTTATCACTATCGATAACAGCAATGTCGGAAGCGAAACCTTCTACCTGGGCTTCAGACTGACGGGTAATAGCTATAATCTCAACTATTGGTATATCGACAATATTATGGTTATAGGTGATCTTGAACCGGTCGATATGACCTTCCATGTTACCGATACCAGTGCTAATCCGCTCAGAAATGCCAGTATTTCCTTGGGATACAATGGCAATATAACTACAGCAAACGACGGATATGCAACTAAAACAACGTACAAGGATTTCATGTATTCATCTACATACAATTGGGAAGCTGGTAAGTTCGGATACTTTCCAACAAGTGGTTCATTCATTGTGGATGAACCCGATACTATTGAGGTTGCGCTTGTACCGATGGATATCTATAACCTGACATTCATTGTTTCGGATACCAGCGGTGCTCTGTTGCCGGGTATCGGAGTTAATCTCGAATACTACGAAAGCATGGTAACCGATGAAAACGGTGTTGCCAGGTACGATACAGTTTATGATTCACAAGGCGAAGCGCTCGACTGGAGTGTATGGACTCTTGGATATTCCCATGCTTCCGGATCGGTTATCATCGATGCAAATGATACCATATATGTTGAACTGACACCGCTCACTCCATACCCGGTTACATTTGAAGTTTATGATACTACGGGTGGTGAAATTACCTATGTTAAGGATGTGACAATATCACTGGACCTGTATGGTAATAAATTAACCGATGAATTAGGAATGGCCGTTTACGATTCGGTATACGATACCGAAGGCGAAGCCATTGAATGGTCAGCTTCAAAATATGGCTACTATTCTGAAACGGGTTCGGTTGTAGTTTCTGATACTACCTTGATATCCATTATTCTTACCCCGCTGCCGGTCTATCATGTTACTTTTGCCGTTACCGATACAAACGGTATCGCTATTACAGGGGCAACCGTTAACCTTGATGTATATGGCGAGTTGGTTACCGATGCATCCGGTATGGCAGTGTATGATACAGTGTATGAAACATCAGCTCCCGGAATACCTTATCAGGTTTCTGCCGCACATTATTTCGCTGCTGAGGGTCGCCTGATCCTGGTATCCGATACTGTCATAGAAATTCAACTTGTTCATTACCCGTATGTTGAAATCACATTCCATGTATCCGATGGTACAGCGGATGTTGCTGGAGTTACTGTAAATCTGAACGGATATGGCAATGAGATTACCAATGCAAGCGGAGAGGCAGTTTTTGAAAGTGTCATGTGCAGCAATGGTGCAAGTATTGCCTATACCGTAACAGGCGATGATATTAATACGGCTACAGGTAATGTTATTATAGATGTAGCTAAAACAGTTGAGGTTTTGGTGACTTATAAGGTTGGATTACCCGATATCACAGAAGGCACACTACTAATTTATCCTAATCCTGCTAGGGATGTGGTAACTATAGTATCGAACCAAGAAATAAAATCGGTTGAAATACTTAGTTCGCAGGGTAGACTTATAGAATCTTTAACCGGTAATGGGGAGGTTAACCAGATTTCATTATCCGGACTTATAAAGGGTAACTACTTCCTGATTATACGTACTGATAACACAACATTTACAAGGCCTTTGGTTGTGGTAGAATGATACCTAGTGTCATGTCAACATTGAATAGTATAATATAAAATCTGATACATCATACACACCCAATTGTCCCCCTCTACAGAGGGGGATTCCAGGGGGTGTGTGATAACCTATTATAAATCAGACCGACATTTTAGCCTTGACTTGACACACTATAATAAAAAGACAGGAGAGTTGCATCTCGCCTGCCTTTTTAAGAATGCCTTTCAAATTATATAAATGCACATAATAAACAACTCTGCATCTTTTTTACAGGGTTGTTTATTTTTGTGGCTGTGGTTTTTTATTACGGTAATCGTTAACAGTATCACCAGCTAAATAACCTATTACACCACCAATTAATACGCTGCTATGCCAGTTCGATGTTATCGGGCATGATCCGGATTTACATCCTACAAACCGCCAGTATAAAAATCCTGCAATAAGCCCAATGGCTATTGAGATTCCAATGATCAGATACTTGGTTGATCTTTTTTTCATCAGTTTACTTTGAGCACATCGTTTATGGCTTTACGGAATGTATCTTTTGGCAGAGCTCCCATAGCCATCTGCGGTTGTCCTTCAAGTGGGATAAAAAGCAGGCTGGGAATGCTCCGTATTCCAAACAAAGATGACAGTTCGCTTTGTTCTTCTGTATTTACCTTATAGATTTCGAGTTTGTCGCCATATTCAGTCTTCAACTCTTCGAGAATAGGGGCTACCATCCGACAGGGTCCGCACCAGTCGGCATAAAAATCGATAATGGCCGGACGTGTTCCTTCGTATTTCCACTCCTTGTTTGTTTCGAAATTAAAGACCTTCGACATAAATGTTTCTTTTGTAAGATGTTCAAGTGCCATAGTATTATCTTTTAAAATCACTTTCTCTTATGCAAATATAATACCAAATATGTAGATATCTAAATATATTGATAAAAATATCTATATGCTCATTAAGAAAGCATCATTGTTGTTAAGACTTATAAATAATTGATGAGAATAATTCAATAAATAATTGAATAGCTGACAATATGTCGCGACTGTAATTATTTCTGTTTTATTTCATGAAAAGAATAAATAAGCAACAATTGGCGAAGTGTTCAACTATATTAGCATGCTCTATTATAACATTAAAAATGAAAGAACTTAGACACATTCTCCGCGACGATTATATAGAACTTATAAGGCTTCTGAAATTACTGCACATTGCCGAAAGTGGCGCTAAGGCTAAAATGATGGTAGAGGAGGGAATGGTTATGGTAAATGGAACGGTTGAATCCAGGAAAAGAGCAAAACTTCGCGATGGCGATATAGCAGAAGTTGAAGGTGTAAGAATAATGATCTGTAAAGATTAAAATGTAAGGGTGAATACGGTTTCTTCGTTTGGTTTTGAGTAAGCAGTAATTGTTCCGTTATGAAGGCGCATGATTTGTCTGGACAGCGAGAGTCCGATACCGGAGCCCGATGGATTTGTAGTAAAGAAGGGAATAAAAATTCTTTCAAGCACCTCGGGTAATATTCCTGGCCCGTTGTCCATTACCTGGATAGTTAGGCGGCCCCGCTTATTATAAAAGGCATTCAGCTTTATGCGTGCATCTTTTACATCGCGTAGTGCAAAAATAGAATTCTTAATCAGGTTGATCAGTACCTGTTCAATTAATTGTTCATCGGCCGTGATTTCCATCTCTTCGGGCTCAACATGCATAGTAAGTCGGATTGAAAGCTTTTCTATCTCATCGGAAAAAAATGATTGGATAGTAGAGAATAGATTCTTGACTTTAATAAACCTGAAATTGGGTTTTGGTATTCGCGTCAGGTTTCGGTATGTGTCGACAAAATGCTGAAGCCCGTGACTTCTTTTGTTAATTGTCTGTAGCGCATTTTCTATCTCTCTCAGGCTTTCTTCTTCAATCAGAATCTTTTCGGAGTTTTCCTTCCTGAAGCCTTTCAGCATATTCTCCAATGTTGACGACAGGCTTGCGATAGGTGTAATGGAGTTCATGATTTCGTGGGTAAGAACCCTGATCAGCTTTTGCCAGGCTTCAGTTTCCTGTTCTTCCAGTACATGCTGAATATCCTTTATAGTTGCCAGCGTAATCAGCTGATCACGTATTTTAATAGTGGTAGCATAAATAGCCAGCTGCATAAAATCGTCTTCATCCACTATTTTAACCAGTCTGTTCTCTCCGGGTTTAATATGAAGCAATACTTCTACCAGTTCGGGGCTTAGTTTCTTCAGCGCGGTAACATTCGATAATCCCGTAACCTGAAATAGTTTTTTAGCCGATTGGTTGATCAGGTGTATAGATCCGTCGTTCTGATAAGCCAGCAGACTTATATCGATATTCTGAAGAATCGTTTGGAGGTAATGATATTGTTCTTCCTTTTCTGCCCTCACTCGCTGAAAATCATCCATTATTTCGGCAAAGGCTTTATTTAACGATTCAAAAGAGGAACCCATACCTGCCATGTTGAACTTACGTGTAAATTCGCTGAACCTGATCGATTCGAGGAAGGAAGTTAATTCACGATTTGTTTTATCGATATATCGGATCAGCAACCATACCTGGTACAAAATGAGTAAACCTACAATGATGGGTGTGAAGAAAAAGTGCGTTTTAAAGGAGTAATATAGCAGGAAAATAGTAATAGTCAACAGAATGACCCTCAAGATCAGGTTCAATCGGAAATTCTTAGAGATCATACTTTTCCATTCTTCGGTATAATGAAGTACGTGTCAGGCCTAATTCCTTTGCTGCATGAGTGATGTTCCCCTGGCTATTCTTGAGTACCTTCAAGATGATTTTTTGCTCAATTTCTTCCAGGTTGTATGATTCAATTGCGACATCATCTTTTTTCCTTTTAGAGGAAAGCAGGAAATCGTCAGGGCCAAGGATATTGTCCTCGCACATTATCACGGCTCTTTCCAATGCATGCTGCAGTTCACGTACATTGCCGGGCCAGTTGTATAGGTTAAGTTTTTGAAGTGCAGGCTGTGAAATTTTCGAAATATCTTTCTTATACTTGATTGCATAGATTTTCAGGAAATGCTCTGCCAGCAGGCTAATATCGCCGGTACGATCCCTTAAAGGCGGCACATGAATTTCAACTGTATTAATCCGGTAAAGAAGATCCTGACGAAATTTTTCCGATTCGACCGACTGATGTATATCACTGTTGGTGGCACAGATGAGTCTTACATCGATATTTATTGGTTTATTCGATCCTACACGTGTTACCTCGCGGCGTTCAATGGCAGTTAAAAGTTTTGCCTGGGCAGGAAGTGAGAGGTTGCCTATCTCATCCAGGAACAAAGTTCCCGACGATGCTATTTCAAATCGGCCGGGTTTATCGTTTTTCGCGTCTGTAAAAGCACCTTTAACATGTCCAAAAAGTTCACTTTCAAAAAGAGTTTCAGTAATCGACCCCATATCAACACTGATAAAAACCTCCTCCTTTCGTAAAGAGTTGCGATGCAATGCCCTGGCAACAAGTTCTTTGCCTGTGCCGTTTTCTCCCAGAATCAACACATTGGCATCGGTTTTAGCTACTTTACGAATCGTTTTGAATATCTCCAGCATTTCAGGGGAAGTACCGATGAACTCGTGAAATGGTTTATCAATAAGCGCAGAAAGTTCCTGCTGTTTCGATTTCAACTGACCTGCTTCCTTTCTTGATTTACGTAATTGGTATGCAGCGTTAAGGGTTGCCAACAGTTTTTCATTGTGCCAGGGTTTGAGAATGAAATCGGTTGCTCCTGCTTTAATAGCTTTTACAGCCTTTTCGGCATCTCCATAAGCCGTTATGAAGACGACAACCGCTTCGGGATCAATCCGCAATATTCGATTCAGCCAGTCGAAACCCTCCTGTCCACTACTCATATCTTTTGTGAAATTCATATCGAGCAGGATGATATCGAATTCGCCCGACTGCAGAAGTTTCGGTATCTGATCGGGCCGGTTTAATGTAGTTACTGACTCGGCAACGGGTTTAAGAAGCAGTTTAAGTGCAAATAAGATATCCTCATTATCGTCGATTGCTAATATGCGGCCTAGTTTTTCTGTCATAGTTGGTGAAATAAAAATCGTTAATCCGGGTTAATAACAAATGTAATTAATATTTTCAAGGCCTGTTAATATGACCGGATGTAAAACCCATAATGAATAGCATATCTTAAATTCGGGTTTATGTGATACTTCTTATAAAAACGTGCATGTTCGGATTCGTACTATTTTGTGTTATTTTCGTACATTGTTTGTATAATTTTTCATAGCTAAAAATCATGAAATCAATCATATATACTTAATGGCACGATAAATGAAAAAATTCGCCAACCTGCATTCAGCTATTTTCAATCAATGGTAAGAACAGAAGAATTAACGAAAGTTTTTGATTCCGAAGAAATTGAGACGGTTGCTCTCAGTAAGATTAACATTGCAGTTGAAGATGGTGAATTCGTTGCTGTGATGGGGCCTTCAGGATGTGGTAAAACAACTTTACTTAATATTCTGGGTTTGCTTGACAGACCAACCCAGGGAAGATACTGGTTTAACGGAATTGAAGTATCCCGGATGCATGAATTCCAGAGGACAAAGCTCAGAAAGGGCAATATTGGTTTTGTTTTTCAGAGTTTTAATCTCATCGAAGAGCTTTCCGTTTACCAGAATATTGAACTTCCCTTGCTCTATATGGGCATTCATTCTTCGGAACGTAAAAGGCGTGTTGGTGAGGTATTGGAAAGGGTAAAGATGACTCATCGCAGAAAGAATTTACCACGACAATTATCAGGCGGACAACAGCAAAAAGTGGCCATTGCAAGGGCAATTGTATCGAAGCCAAGGTTGATTCTGGCCGATGAGCCAACAGGGAACCTCGATTCTTTTAATGGAGAGGAGATCATGGAGCAGCTTACACAGCTTAACAATGAAGGAACAACTATTATTATGGTAACTCACTCTCCGGCCGATGCCGACAAAGCACACAGGATAATTCAGCTTTTTGACGGGCATATTGTAACAGAAAACATTAAGAAAGCAATGAAAGTAAAAGCAGTATGAAAGAGCTTTGTATTCCTTTTACATATGTTGCCGATAACACGCTGGCCGAGGTTGAAGTGAAGATTCCCAGTACAGGAGAGATATGGCGGTATAGGATTCAACCGGTAGTATGTGAGCATGATGACAAGTATTCAGCAAAAAAAACGGAAACTGTAGACATCCTGCAGCATTTTATTGAAGAGTATGATCACAACTGGGAACTTATCCAGATCCTTGGATTGAATACTAAGACAGGCAATATTCACATACTTTACAGAGAAAAAACGGGTCAATATATATAACATAAGAACAAGTTTAAAAAGAACCAAATTATTAATACCATGAGAGTTAAATCATTCACAATAGCCATTATTGTGCTGACAACAGGGATACAAACATTCGGGCAGAAACCCTGGACACTTACCGATTGCATCAATTATGCCTATGCAAATAATATTCAGATTAAAAGAACCCAGTTGCATGCCGATATGGCAAAGATCAACCTGACACAAGCCTATACCAATATTTTACCTGATGTTAACGGCAGTATTAACCGAACATATTATTTCGGATATTCGGTAGATCCTTTTACTAATGAGTTTCTTCCCGATAATTCGGTGATTGACAATTATGGCGTCACTACAAGGGTAAGTCTTTTCAATGGCCTGCAGAACTATAATACGATAAAAAGTAATCACTTTGCCAGTCTGGCGGCTTTACAGGATGTTGAAAAGGAAAAAGTAGAGAATACATTTAATATATCTGCAGCATACCTTGCCATACTTTTTCAGCAGGAAATGGTGCAGGTTGCTCAAAGTCAGAAGGAAGTTACACGCCTGCAGGTTGAACGTACACAAAAGCTGGTAGATGCGGGTAGCGTGGCAAAGGGCGACCTGCTTGAAATTCAGGCACAACTTGCAAATGAAAATCTGAATGAAACGAATGCACTGAACGAATTAAAACTCTCGGTACTGAATCTCACACAATTGCTTGATCTCGACTCAGCTGCAGGCTTTCAGATTGTAACACCCGATACTATCTATGCCGATATGCTTTTCACTCTCCCATCAGTAACAGAGGTGTATAATGATGCGCTCGATTTCTTTCCGCATATCAAAAGTGAACAATATCAGCTGGCCAGTGAGAAGAGTGCCCTTGCCGTGCAGAAAGGAAGGATCAGTCCGATGATATACATTTCCGGAGGAATATATACAGGATATTCCGACCAGCGACAATTGATTGATGTTGAAAATCCTGTTGAGCAGCCAATTGGTTATGTTCAGGGCAATCCTGAACAGGTTGTGGTTACGCCGGGATACGGATATACCGATTATCCTTATTCCGATCAGTTTAAGGATAATATAGCGAAATCAATCAGCATAGGTATAAGCATTCCGATTTTTAACCGGTGGGAGGTTATGAATGGTATCAGTACCGCAAGAATACGTGTTGAAGATACCGAATATATGCTTGATCAGGTGAAACAACAACTTTACAAAAGTATACAGCAGGCGCATAACGATGCCGTCTCTGCAAATGAAAAATACAATTCAGCCAAAGAAGCCGTTGCCTCTAACCGGGAATCATTTCATTATACTGAACAGAAATTTAATGTTGGCATCGTAAACTCGGTTGAATATAATATAGCCAAGAACAATTATAATAAGGCAGAATCAGATTTGCTGAAAGCTAAATACGAATACCTGTTTGCTGTTAAAATATTAGATTTTTATCGCGGAATTCCGATCACTTTATAGAGGCGAAAATCATTCTGGGGATGAAGAAACCTGTGATGTTGTTTATATCACAGGTTTTTTTCAAAGCAGGTATAGAACATTTTCTGAAATTCGGAATGAAATTGCCCTGCAGCAGTATAATTTCTGGATGAATAGAATTTTTCATCAACCGGATAGCTGTCCAACAGATCCAACCGTATGCTTGTGTAACCATTATCCCTGGCAAATTTCTCAGCAAAATCCAACAGGTTGGCAGCTACTTCCGAATCGAGCCAGAGTGGATGGATTGCAAACCTTTTAATATATAGCACCTTGTCTGCTTTTCCATTCCATTGGATTTCGTTGTATTCTTCAGGGACTTCATCGGAAAGGTTTATCATACCGTGTGCGATATTCATTTCGGTGTAAAGATAAAGGGTACCTTTCTCAATATCTTCTTTAATTGTCTGCGGCGAGGGATTCGCGCTATTCCACTGTTTTAATCCTTTCCTGTTCATCTCAAGAACACACTGCTTGATCAGGTATAGAGCATCAACCAGGTGATAAGACGAAGCTTGTATTATTTCCATCTGAATCGGACTTATCGTTAATCAGAAACGTAAATGTAAATTAAATTTAATAAAGTTATTTTAAAATCGGCTGTATGACAATAATATTTTCTTGTGTACAATGATTTACACTAAAATTCGTTAATGGGAATGCCAGTTTAAACGAAATAGATACATTTGCAGATTAACTGATGAAGGGATTATTATTTATTATAACAGTTACGGTAGCCAGTTTGATTATTATGGTAAGCTGCCGGAAAGATGATCTGATTTCAGATCATGACGCGAAACTTTATTTTTCAACAGACACTGTATATTTCGATACTGTACTATCGACCCTGGGCTCAATAACCCGTCAATTCAAGATCTATAACAGGCACAACCAGCCTATTGAGATTTCGGAGCTCTTTCTCGGACGCCGCGAAAACTCATACTATCGGCTCAATGTTGATGGCACACAGGGAAAAGAGTTCCGGGATATCCGCATCGAACCCGGCGACAGCATTTACGTGTTTGTTGCAGTCACCATTGACCCCCAGGATGAAAGTAATCCGGTGATCATTAAGGATTCTGTTGTATGTATAACCAATGATAACTTACAGAATGTAAAACTTATTGCTTATGGACAGGATGTGAACATATTCCGGAGAGAAATCTTCAAGACGCAAACATGGACAAGTGCAAAACCATACCTGATCGAAGGTTACGCCATCATCGATTCTAACGAGGTGCTCACCGTCGAAGCCGGTACCCGTATTTATCTGACTCATAATTCAAGCCTGGGAGTATGGGGGAAAATAATTGCCAACGGCACTTTCGATGCGCCTGTTCTCTTTACCGGTTCACGTTTCGACGGATCCTATGAAGATATTGCAGGGCAGTGGGGTACCATTTCAATTTATGAGAAAAGTACGGGCAACAGGTTGGAACATGTGATCATTAAAAACGCCCAACGTGGGTTGCAGTTAGGATATCCGACTGATAATTCCAATCCGGGACTGGAATTGCGGAATTGTATGATCCTGAATTCGGGGGAATTCGGCATTCTTGCATTTAATGCAACTATCAATGCCTATAATACTGTCCTTGCCGATTGCGCTTACCCTGCATTAATTATCGAGATGGGTGGTACATACAATTTTTATCATTGTACCATATCGAATGTGTCGGCGTACTATCCGGAATCATACGAAATATATAAACCCCGGTCGGAATCGTTGCCTTCTGTATTTTTTACCAACTATGTCGATTGGATTGACCTGGATAACGATTATAGAATCGAGGAGGTAACATATCCAAAGGATATCCGGCTTCATTTCTATAATTCTATTATTTATGGCAATCAGAATAACGAGATATATTACGATACCATTCCGTTGGCAGGTATGGATTACAGTTTTGACCACTGCCTGCTGAAAATTGCACAAGATTCTATGCACCTGTTTGATACGATATCCCGGTTTATTTCTGTAATTCGTAATGAAGATCCCGGATTTATCAACGACAGTATATCTCTGGGCAATTATGATTTCCGGCTGGATACATTATCCGCTGCAATTAATAAGGGCAGTATAGATATTGTGAACAGCATTCCGGGCCTTGAATATGATTTTACCGGTAACCTGCGCACTGTCGATGGATTTCCTGATTTGGGTGCATATGAACGTGTTGAATAAGTGTTATAGCATTCTTTGTTTTTTATTGCTGACAGGATTTTCAGGTCCCGGTTGCTATGCCTGCAGTCCATATACTGAAAAACCCGCGGCGAAGAGAGGCAATGTACGCATCATGTTTTATAATGTTGAAAATTTATTTGACACGTTTGATGATACGCTCAAAAACGATAATGAATTTTTGCCTGAAAGCGGGAGAAAGTGGTCGAAGTCGCGTTACTATGCGAAATTGAATAACTTGTTTAAAGTAATTGCCGCGGTAGGGGAAGAGACTCCGCCAGAGATAATCTGTCTGGCCGAGATTGAAAACCGGCTGGTGTTGCAGGATCTGATTCACACAACTCTGTTGGAAAAATATCCCTTTGGTATTGTGCATTACGATTCACCCGACCAGCGTGGAATTGATGTTGCAATTATCTACAGGAAGGATATAATTTCTATTATTGAATCAACTCCTCTCAGAATTTATCGGTCTGATGCATACAAAGGCCCGACGCGTGATATTCTATATGTAAAAGCGCAAGTCGGTAAGCACGATATACTGTATCTTTTTGTGAACCACTGGCCCTCCAGAAGATCCGGCAAGAAGGATTCTGAAGGTCACAGGCAACTGGCAGCATCAGTGCTGAAGCATAAAGTGGATTCTATTTTAAACACTCATACGAATGCCAATATTATTATCACGGGCGATTTTAACGATGAACCTCATGACAAAAGTTTGGAGCAGACGCTGATGGCCCAATCACCCGACCTGGAAATACAACCGGATAGGTTATATAATTTATCGGGTAAAAAACAGCAGGAGTGTGATTGCGGAACATACCGTTTTCGTTCCGAATGGGACATGTTCGATCAGTTTATTGTTTCGGGCGGATTGCTGCGGAATAGCGATGGATTGCACACATGCAGCAGTTGTATTGCTGTTGCGGCTTTTGATTTTCTGTTGAAAGAAGATACCAAATACGGCGGCAAAAGGCCCTTTCCAACTTACCGGGGTCCGGTCTACCAGGGCGGTTTCAGCGATCACCTTCCGATCTGCCTCGATATTTTCTATTAAACCGTTTTAACCGGCCGTAATTATGGGGCTAATATTGTATTATTGTTGTATTTCAGGAGATCCGGGATCTGAATGCAAGATCAACACCTCAACCTTCTGTAGAAATGACTTCATGTAAACTGGACATCCATGACGTCGGTGAATATATTATGCTGTCATATCAGAACTTTTATCTAATCAGGGCGATTATACCTTCACGAAGAATTCACACTTTTGCAGGATGGATTTGCAATTTATCATAACGCTAACCGACCACCGTATCCTCGGACAGGTGTTTGCCCCTTACCTGGTTAAGATCGACAGAAAGCAGGGAAACCACACCATTCACGATCGCGTCACAATGTTAAACCTGGCCCTTTATGAACCGGTTTTGTCGCCAGAGGAGGCGCAACTTGTAAGAATCATTGAGGAGTATAACGACCAGAGTCTTTTTAGGGTATTCTCGAAAAAGAAAAAATCAACAGCACGGGAATTTATAGGCAATATCCCGGAAGACCTGTTCAATTCGCAGGTACGACCTTATATAGAAAAGAGGATGGCACGGTGTCTGGATATTCTTATTTTTAATCCGGTACCTCTCTACCGTAAGATCCTGCAGAATAATGTATACGAAGATGATCGCATCATCATTGTTGAAGAAGAGGGTACCGCAGTGTTCAATTTTATCCGTTCTTCCGATAGTTTCCGGTATTACCTTTCTATTGAGCACAATGGCAGGGAATTGCGGTTGTTAGGTAAGCCGGGGATTGTTGCCATCAACGAGCCATGTTGCCTCATCCTCGACGACAGGTTATTTATTTTTCGTGATATCGACGGGAAAAAACTTCTCCCTTTCTTCAGCAGAGAGTATATCGAAGTTCCAAAGCCTACAGAGAAGAAATTCCTTGAAACCTTTGTACTTAATGCGATTGCCAAATACAGGGTGAAAGCAAGCGGGTTTGTAATTGAAAACCTCGATATAAAGCCTATACCCACGCTTTCAATAGAAAAGGATCTTTCGGGCAGATATTTCTATGTTCTCAAATTTGTATACGACGAGAAGACGATTTACTATGCGAACCGGAAAACAGAAGTAAAGGTTACTTCAACATACCGCGATAATGAAATAACATTCTACCGGATGCAGCGAGATTATCTGTATGAAAACGACTGCATCGCGTCCTTACTGGCTATGGGGCTGGTGAATAAGGAGGGCCCATACTTTCGCCCTTTAATGAAAAAACAGGATGAGGAATCCTCCGATTTCAATGCAATTGCCTGGATCAACATAAATCATGCAATGCTGGAAAGAGAAGGTTTTTCCATTGCACAGAACAAACTCGATAAAACATTTTATCTCGATCAGATTGAGCTGAAAGTTGAAGTCTCAGAAAAAAGTAATGATTGGTTCGATATCGATGCCCATGTTGAGCTGGCGGGTTTTCGCATACCCTTCTCTGCATTTAAAGAGAATATTCTGGAGGGTGAAAGGGAATATATGCTTCCCGATGGCCGGATTGTTATACTTCCATCGGAGTGGTTTGCCAACTATCGTGACATACTGGCTTTTTCAAAGGTAAGAGATGGGAATATTTCACTCGAAAAAAAGTACTTCGCATTACTGAACCGAACGATGCAGGTGAAGGATGGAACGTTTGGGCAAAACCTGCTGCGCCTCATCGAAGCGGATACAAAACCTGAAGAAGTCCCAACAGGAGTCAAAGCAGAACTCCGGCAATACCAGGTGGACGGATATAGCTGGATGTACCGGCTATACCTGAATGGTTTCGGCGGATGCCTGGCAGATGATATGGGACTGGGTAAAACATTGCAAACACTTACCTTGCTAAAGCGGGTGATGAACGAAACGAAACCTGTGGAGCTGGCTGAGAGGCCGGAAACCAATACAGAGCTTCAGCTTTCGCTTTTCGATCCTATACCTGTTATAAAAAAAGAGAAAATAAAAGCTTCCCTGATCGTTGTTCCAACTTCACTTGTGCACAACTGGATCAACGAGATCATCCGGTTTGTGCCTGGATTAAAAATTGGAGTTTATGTAGGCTCCCAGCGCAAAGAGATAGATAATTTATACAGAGAGAATAATATTATCCTGACATCCTATGGAATACTCCGAAACGACCTGGATAAATTTCAGGCGTTCGAGTTCCTGTATCTGGTCCTCGACGAAAGCCAGGTTATAAAGAACCCGGGGTCGAAAACATATCAGTCGGTGATTCAGATCAGAGCCGAAAACCGGATTGTTCTGACGGGCACGCCCATCGAGAATTCGCTTACCGATCTGTGGTCACAGTTAAATTTTCTTAACCCCGGATTACTTGGCAGCCTGAGTTTTTTTAATTCCGAATTCAAAATACCGATTGAAAAAGCCGGTGATGAAAATAAGCAGGAGAAATTGCAGAAACTTATTTCACCCTTCATCTTGCGACGCACAAAATCGCAGGTCGAACCCGAATTGCCCCCGGTCAGCGAACAACTGATTTTCTGCGATATGGATGAACAACAAGAGGTCTACTATGAAAGGGAGAAGTCAATGGCTCGCAACCTTGTCATTGAAAAGCTAACCCAATCAGGTTTTGGCAGGTCGGCGGTAATAATCCTGCAATCCCTGACAAAACTCAGGCAAATTGCAAACCACCCGGCATTGATCGACAAGGAATATTTTTCGGGATCAGGCAAATACGACGAAATCACACGCATGCTTCAGAACCTGCTGGATGAAGGACATAAAGCACTTGTTTTCAGCTCATTTGTCAAGCACCTTGAGTTGCTTGCTTCCTATCTGGATAATAATCGGATCAATTATGCATGGCTTACAGGCGAGACACGCGATAGGGAAAAGGAGATACGAAAATTCCAGCAGGATAAACACTGTCCGTTTTTCCTGATATCCCTTAAAGCCGGAGGAGTAGGACTTAACCTGACAGCCGCCGAATATGTTTTAATACTCGATCCATGGTGGAATCCGGCTGCTGAAATCCAGGCCATAAGCCGTGCCCACCGTATCGGACAGGATAAAAATGTGATCGTTTACAGGTTTATTTCCAAAAACACCCTGGAAGAAAAAATCCTGAAACTCCAGGAACGCAAATCGGAACTGGCCGATGCATTTGTAAATAACAGCCTGAGTGGGATCACACAGGAAGAGGTGATGGAATTATTCGAGTAATAGCCGCCGGGAGTATCAGTATCAATTCATATAAAGATACAAACAGGCATCCGAGCAAAATGCAGAATAATAAGGATATTCAGCCTGGATTTTAACGGTCAGATCAAAAGAGCCCCCGGGAAAAAAGTCTATTAAGTTTTCTGATTTTACCCATTCCGGATTTTCCGAAATGCTTAATAGTGTCGAATTTTCTATGATGACTGAATCATTCAGGTTATAGAGATTAAGCCGACATGCTGAACGGGTATAACTTGTATACATGCGGGCCATAAAGATAATAGAATCAAGGCCCTGGTAATTATTTTTATTAATGAGACTCAATTTTCATGAATATTATGATATGAAAATTGTAAGTCGAATTAATCCCGACAGCGAAGCTAGTCGGGATAGAACACCCTGTGCTCTTGGCACAGGGTAAAATTCTTTTTAGGGTCTTGGGTCTTGTCGCCGACGTGCCAGAGCTACTATGGCGACGGCACGCCCAAGGGTAAACGCCATTTACTGAAATTGAAATATACTTTCGGGCCGATCATAGTATTATCCGACTGGCAACTGCCAAGATCAATCATTAACTGCCTGATCTGAATATCGTCCTTATCGCATTGAAGCAACAAAAAAAGAAACGGCAGAAAAGCCACGAGAAAAAATTGTTTCATAGGGTATAGTATTTATTCTTCAAACAAAACTAAATAATGCTGAATCATTTCAACGTTCGTTTTCCGGGAAATCATATATAACCAGGTAATTCGTCCGGCGAAGAAGGTAATCAGTAATATCATAAACCTCCCAGTTAACCTTTTCGCCATCTTCGAAATAAATTTCGCAGAAAGCACACGATAATAACGGATTGTTAAATTCGTAGATGTACTCTTCGTTCCAAACATAGCGTATTACAGACGCTGGTTCCCATAGGTCTGTGTCTTGACGTTCCTGGATCATCTCATCCAGCCAATGGGGAATCCGATCGTCATTTTCTTCTTTATCACAGGCGATACATTGGAATATGAACAGTGCAACGAGCAAGTATTTGTACATAGCGTTATATTTTAACAGGAGATGATAATTACATATTTTTGGTTGCTTTCCCGGTTAAATTTATTCAATTTTAGAATCATTGCTGTCCGGGTAAAACGAATGGATAATCCTAACGTATGGTTATAGCAAGAGTTATTAGCATTTTTGATTTAGTGGGCTTAGACAATTAAAATTAAAATTTATGCCACAAGGACACTACGACACAATGGTTTCACAAATATGCAACAGGCTAAATATAAACTTCTTAGTGTTTTCTTTGAGCCTTGGTGATTTAGTGGCATATAAATTTTTTAACTTTTACCGGACAACAGTGATTTTAGAATAGATATTACATGATAAATTGATGGTTATGGTTAAACCGAATGAAACAAAACTCATTGAAGTTTTTTCCGGGACTGCCCTGGAAGCCGGAATAGTTAAAAGTCTCCTGGAGAATGCAGAAATTCAAGCCTGTCTGAAGGATGAGTTTCGTGGTACATTAGCCCCATGGCATGTAGCACCGGGTGGAGCAGGAGCCGTTAAAGTGATTGTTGCGGATACCGATGAGGAAACTGCCCGGCTTGTCGTAGCTGATTATGAGAGAAACATTAATTCTGATCGGCAAGAACCATAATTTCAACTTATCCCTTCCTGATAAAAAGAAGAATCCATATACGTGCCAGGAACCTTTAATCTGTCTGGTAAGCAGCATGTTTCTTCTTGCGTGTATTATAATTATTCAACTTTGATTAATCATTACATTATGAAACCGGTATTATACTTTATTGCGATTACGTTTCTATGCGGAATCAACCTTACTCTGTATTGTCAGGAAGAACCGGCCAGGCTGGTCAAAGAAAAATTCAATATTAACAGGCAAGCAGAGGACGATATCGGATATGCCCAGGCTGTGAAAGTCGGTAACACCATCTATGTTTCCGGTTCAGTGGGCTGGGGTGAAATGAAAGAAGCGCTAAAGATGGCATACGACAACATTAATAAAACACTAAGTGCATACAATGTCGGATTTGCCAATGTAGTCAAAGAAAACCTGTATACCACATCGCTTGATTCAGCCATCAAATATAAGAATATACGGTTACTCTATTACGGAAACGATTTTCCTGCTGCAACCTGGGTAGAGGTGAAACGACTTTATAATCCGGGATTGGTTGTGGAAATTGAAGTGATAGCCATGCTCCCTGAACAGAAGGATCAAGGGGAATAATCATGCCTGGATAGCATATTTGCATGTATATTGCCATCGATAAAAGTTGACGGTTAGTATATTTTTATAATTTTATTTGGAAATTATTAGGTAATGGTTTTATTTGACACTGAATCCAAAAACATCAGATTATGAAAGACCTTACATTCAATCCCATTGCATTACTATTGTATGCAGGAGCAGTGGTTTATCTTACTTCCTGCGCCCCGGCGTATGTTCCGAATGCTTTGAATACACCGTTATTCAATAACAAGGGTGAAATTCATATTGCTGCCAATACAGGTATTTCGGGTTTTGATCCCCAGCTTGCCTATGCTGTAACCGATAATATTGGAGTCATGGTAAATGGTAGTTTCCGGGATTATACATCCGACTCGACCGACGACTATCATAAGCATACTTTTGTTGAAGGAGGAGTAGGGTATACCCATCAACTTGAAAATATTGTCAAGTTAGAAGTCTACGGGGGATATGGCTACGGGCAATTGCAGGCATATTTTGAGAATACCCTTTGGTCAAATTATTCAGATGTCTTCTGCCACCGGATCTTTATACAACCTGCCGTGGGGGCTAGCAGTAAGTTTTTTGATGCCAGCTTTGCAATGCGGCTCGTTTCGGTTAATCTTCGCCAGGAAGGTACACATGAAACAGGTTTTTTTGCTGAGCCTGCCCTGACGGTCAAATTAGGGTACAAGTATGTGAAAGGAATTTTACAGTGTGGGTTGTCTTATCCGTTTAACGGCGATAATATCAATTTCAACTACCAGCCCTTTATTTTCTCGGTCGGGTTACAGGCGACGCTGAAAAGAAATTATGATTAAGAAGGCTCATGCTTTAATCATTCTTGGCATCCTGTTGGTTCTTCAGGGATGTAACAAGGATATCGACCCGGTTTACCGGCAGCGTATGAGAGATTTTGTGGTCGCTATCAGTCAGTATTCGAAAGCGATTAATCCCGGTTTCATCATCATTCCGCAAAACGGCATTGAATTGGTAACCGAAGATGGCGAACCCGACGGAACGTTGGCTGTCAGTTATCTCGATGCCATCGATGCAAACGGGCAGGAGGATTTATTTTATGGCTATGACCGTGACAATCATCCGACTCCCGGGGATGAAAGCGAATACCTGCAGGATTTCCTTGATATCTCAAAGAATAGCGGGAATACAATCCTGGTGACCGACTATTGCTCTACTGCCGAAAATATCGACGATTCGTACGCCGTGAACTACGCAAAAGGGTATA
This sequence comes from uncultured Bacteroidales bacterium, assembly GCA_964634105.1. Lineage (GTDB taxonomy): Bacteria > Bacteroidota > Bacteroidia > Bacteroidales > UBA10428 > UBA10428. Next base: position 59,902 of record CAZWIU010000011.1, read on the forward strand.
TCTCTTTTGCCGCCACGCATCGCGAGCTTGATAATATTCCTGCATATCCCTCTCAACCCAATCATGTAAACGATCAGGATATTACTTCAATTGACCAGGTTCAAAATTTTCTCTATCTTATTAATCCGGGGGAATATGACACTAAGGAATCATTCATCCAGGCAATCGCGGCAACCGACTATGATCTGATCATCATGGACTTGTTTTTTACGGAAGAAGTGGCCTTTAATGCTGCCGACATCAACCGGCTTAAGATTAAAGCCAACGGAGGCTCACGGCTTGTAATCTGCTATCTTTCCATTGGCGAGGCTGAAGACTACCGGTATTATTGGCAACCGGGATGGGATACTGGTAAGCCTTCGTGGTTGGATAGAGAAAATCCCGATTGGGAAGGAAATTACCGGGTTGAGTATTGGGCAGCTGAATGGCAGGCGATCATTTTCGGCAACGATTCGTCGTACCTGAAGAAGATCCTCGATGCCGGTTTTAATGGCGCTTACCTCGATATTATTGAAGCATTCGAATATTTTGAATAACGATAAGTATTCACATACAGTAGATTGTCATACTTTCGGAAAAGTATACAACTAACACCTTAAACTCTTATTAACCATGAAAACAACGAAATCACGACGTGAATTTCTTGCAAGAAGTTCTAAACTTGGACTGGCTTGTGGCGCTCTGCTTTGTTGTCCAAAGATGATATCGTTCGGAAGTATGTTACAAGACGATGTTCCTGATCCCAAAAAGCTTAACTATTGCGGTTATACCTGCCCTGAAGATTGCCCTATGAAGAAGGCGACCCTCGAGAATAATGTTGAGTTGAAAAAGGATGCCTATAAGAACTGGCGTATTGAAAAGAAATATGGCATTCCTTTCGATCCCGATAAGATATTCTGCTATGGTTGTAAAACCGAAGAGAAAGCGCTTGGCTTAGTGGTTGAAAAATGTTCTGTAAGGAATTGTGCAATCGAGAAAGGATACGACTGCTGCATCGAATGCGACCTGCTAGCCGGTTGCGATAAGGAGATATGGAAAACATTCCCCGATTTTCATAATGCAGTGATTGAAATGCAGAAGAAGTATCGCGCTGCAACGTCCTAAAAAGGGGGCATCAATCCTCTTATGGCTTTAGTTGAATATCGCTACTTGGCACAACACTGTCCGGAGTAGCGATGCATGATAATCGTCACGCCAGGCCCGGTGGAGAAAAATATAAATACGCAACAACTCCCAGGCAGGGGAGAAATGACCGATCCTGTTCATCAGTTATTCAAATCGGATGTCCGGACATTAAGTCTTCTTTTAGTCAATTTTGTTGCTAATAAAGGCCAGACAGGAGAGAAGGCCGTCCGACAGAAAATCCCCACGAAAAACAGTATGCAACCCACGTTTTTCCAACAATTTTGTGGTCTGTAAGACTTGAAGACACGAGAAAACATCTTTTCCCCGGGTGTTGTATTTCTCTTTTCGGGTTTCTTATTCTTCCGGACAGCTTCGGGGGTTATTTTTTGAGGGTCTGCCTCCTTTTTTTCCAGGTATTTTCTCATGGACGGGCTCGTTACCTCTTTTTTTTACATTATTTTCTCCCGGACAGCATCATTTACTGTTATTTTGAAAATAAACCTTTCCGGACGAGTTTGGTTGTTATCGGGCTGACGATTTCACTTCCTTGCTGGGTTGTCAGGTGTATTATTGCCCACATACCATGACTATGCTGGCAATGGTATGTTTAAAGATCAATATCTGTTGTGGGTATTTTCAGATTAAAAAAGACCTTGTAGTTAATTTTTTCGTAAGCCGATCTCGGCAGCTTTCTTCAGCATATACTGATAGGCTTCCTCGTATTGGTTATGGATCTCTCCTTCGAGTATTGCCTCCTTGATAGCCGATTTAATAATGCCAACTTCCCGGCAGGGTCCTATATTGAATGTTTGCATTATAATTTCGCCGGTGACAGGCGGTTGAAAATTACGAACGGCATCTTTCTCTTCGATCTCTTTCAGTTTTTTTCGTACCAACTTAAAATTAGCCAGGTATTCTTTCACCTTTCTGTCGTTTTTGGAGGTGATGTCTGCTTCGCATAGCAACATCAGATCGTCGACATCGTCGCCGGCATCGAATAAAAGTCGCCGTACAGCGCTGTCGGTGACTTCTTCCTGTGCAAGGGCAATGGGGCGCAGGTGCAGCTGAACCATCTTTTGTACGTACTTCATCGGGTGGCCCAACGGAAGGTGCATACGGCGGAAAATGGCAGGGATCATCTTCGAACCAAGATGCTCGTGCCCGTGAAAACTCCATCCGAGGTTAGGCTCGAAGCGTTTTGTTGCAGGTTTGGCAATATCATGCAGGAGTGCTGCCCAGCGTAACCAGAGGGAATCGGATTTTTTTGCAACATTATCCAATACACGGACAGAATGATAAAAATTATCCTTATGGCCTTTTCCTTCAATTATTTCCACCCCCCGCAGTGATTGGACTTCAGGAAGAATGACCGTAAGAAGTCCGGTTCGCTCCAATAGCTGAAATCCGATGGAAGGCTTCGGCGATAATATAATTTTGTTCAGCTCATCCAGGATCCTTTCCGGGGATACTATCCTGATCCGTTCTGTATTTTTTGAAATAGCCTTCAGCGATTTCTCTTCGATATGGAAATTAAGTTGAGTGGCAAAACGTATGGCGCGCATCATTCGCAGCGGATCGTCCGAAAACGTTATATCCGGATCAAGCGGTGTCCGGATAATGCCTTTTGAGATATCTTCGAGGCCGTTGAATGGATCGGTCAGTTTTCCATAATCTTTTTTGTTCAGCGACAGAGCCAGCGAATTGATGGTAAAGTCGCGCCGCTGCTGGTCATCGGCCAGGGTTCCGTTTTCCACGATAGGTTTTCGTGAGTTACGACGATACGACTCTTTTCTTGCACCCACAAATTCAATTTCAAGATTTTCATACCGGAGCATGGCAGTCCCGAAATTCTTAAAAACATTGACTTTTACCCTGCCGATTTTTCGTGCAGCTTCCCTTGCCAGCTCGATACCGCTGCCCAGCACAACAATGTCGATATCGTCCGATGGTCTGTTCATGATCAGGTCGCGTACAAATCCTCCGATCACAAAACAGCGTTGTCCCTTCTCATCTGCAATATCAGAAACAATTTTAAATATGGGGTGTGTAAGCTTCTCCTTCATGCTGCGATAATAGCGTCCAAAATTACAAATTATTAGAAATATATAAATTTTACCGGTCAGATCAGATGATATATGATTGTCTGATATTAAATTGCATTGAATTTTAAATGAATGTCCGTTTTGATACCTAATTACCAGGAATACACACCCCTAA
>CAZWIU010000012.1:0-59708 GCA_964634105.1 uncultured Bacteroidales bacterium
AAAGGCAGGCCATGGAAACTTGTATATTTGATAGTTGTGGATTCCAGGGTGTCCGCTATGAAATTGGAAAAGCAAATAAAAAAGCGAGGTGCAAAACGGTTCCTCCTGGATAATAACATTTATACTGGCTAGCGTATCACGCCTGGGCGTGATGGTCGTCAGTTCGAGTCTGACTACCCCGACTTCGCCCACCAAAATTATGCGAAAGCATAATGAAGGTGGGCTTTGCTATTCAAGAATGGTTGGTTTTAAATAAATTATATGAAGGTGGGCTTCGTCGGGTGAAACCCGACAAAAATAATTTGACGATCCAATTCTGTCTTTTTTATTTGTAATGGGTGCGAGGACCTGATTTCATCAATATACTTCATCGCTGTGCTATGTCTTTATAGCTTTGGCGTATGCGACAAGCTGACGAGGTATCAAAAGAAAAATAAAATGTAAAAGAGTATCTTAAAAGTATCATTAACCACTATGTTCATCAAGTGTTAAAAGGTTAAATATTAGTTCATTGTGCTCATTATGCAAATCAATGTGGTTAAATAATAAATAACCTTTGAGATACCCTCGAATAAAACCCGGTTTGGATTAGCAATTTCTTTACACAAGCGTTTCTGTAATTTTAGTCTCACTGATTTAAAATATATATATCTCTGGCAGGATTAACATCAGCCTATTTCACACGACGGCATTACAGATTATTCATGTAGGTTATTTCGCAAAATAGTAAGAAAAAAAGAAACTCCCCAGTATCAGAAGGGGAGTTTCATTCATATCGTTATTTTAGAATAACCAATTTCTTTGTTTGTACCTCATCATTCGCTGAAAATTGAATATAATATACACCTTTTGATAATTCGCTTATATCAATGTCTTCAGTATTGTAACCGGCTATCCTGCGACTTTCAGGAACAATCTTCCAGGCATTGCCCGCAATATCATATATTGCAATTCCAATAGTGGTTTCCCTTTCTAATATGAAATCGAGGCGTACCCTATTTTGCGCCGGATTGGGAAAGATCCGAAGCAGAGGCTCAGAAAGCAGATTATCGTTGTATGCAACAGGCTCCATTTCATTCACACTGTCCGTTAGCAATGTAACGGTTGATGCGTCAGGATAAAAAGGATTTAAGATCTTGTTGGATTCCTGAATAAATGACTTACAAACCCTATCCCCGGGAATATTATTATAGTAGCCTGTGTCGGGTGTTGACAGATAGGTTACCTCTTTAAGTGCTCCGTTGGTAGCTTTAATGGTTACCGAAGCAATTACTCCCCCGTCTTTTTCGTAAGTTACTATGTAATAATTATTTGCTGTATCGGATAAATCAACCATATAGATTCGCCCACGCGTAGCACCGTTCATAGCATTACTGATATTCTTGTCGTTCATCAGCTGATATAATTTTAATCCCTGTTCAGCGGCCATAAACCTTGCATTGTTATTGTCAGGAATCTGAGAAAACGGACGAACAGGTTGAATGGAAATTGTTGCGCTGTTCTCAGGCGGTTCATTCACTGAGACATATTTATTATCCCAGATACCGGGCATTGCTGAGGTGATGGGGAGAAAATAGTGGTCGCCGAAAACGCTCGCCTGTACATACATGTCCTGACCGATTCCCTGTACTTTAGGGTCTTTAACATAGAATCCATATATCGTATACGATGAACTCAGTTGAGGATTAACACTCGATTGAAAACCATTCACAACTATCCAATCGTTAAACACGCCTCCGATCGGAACTACTGATGGCATATGAATTCTCGAAGTGTTTGTAATATCATGCGATAACCAGTAGCATATGTCTTTGTATGCAAGTGTTCGGGATGACCTTATTAATTGTGCATAGTTCAGATCTGGATCAAGCTCTTTCTTGTTCAGCGTTCTGTACATACCGTACGGATCGAAATAATTCAGTCCTGAAGTATAGTTTACACCTGTTCCAATCCCGTAATTGTGCAGCATAGTTTGTGTATAGCTGTTTGCTCCTTCATAATCGAGGATCATTATAGCACAGGCGGCATCGCTGTAATTGTTGTTCTCCCTTTGTACATAAGGCACATCAAGGTATATGCTGAAGGTACTGAAAGGATTAAAACAGTTTTTGGCAAAAATATACCAGGCCGATGCCGACGAGAAGCCTTTGGTGGGATCAAAGCCTGCATATTCACCTGATGTATTTGCTACATAAGGTATAGCATGTACAACTTTACCATTTATGATATTGGTAACAATCAGCTTATCGAGCTCGTTGGCATAATAGTACCCTCTTTGCCTGTCGCCGTATGATAAATAGGCGCATATAATGTGTCCGAAACCATCGGCCCAAATATTTTTTACAAAGTTTTCCGGCATGGAATATAGTCCTGTTACCGATTTTCCATTGAAATCAACAGTTTTGCGATACCGGAAATCATATTCAGGTATATTCAGTAAACTGACAATACCGGAATCTTCAGCGCCCATTGCCAACGCCCTCCATGTATACAGATCGAGCGGGAAGTCTTTATTTTTCCTTACGACGGTAAGTTCATTCTCAACCCATGCTTTGATATTATTTAGTGTATCGGCGCCAACACCACACAGCTTCATGGCGGCCCATGCATCAATATTTCCTTCGTGATGACCGTCGCTGCCATAGGTAGGACTTACCGGATCATCTTCTCCTCCATTTTCACCGGGAGCATAAACATCGCCATATCTCCAGCCTGTTAATACATAACCCCCTACTGTATATCCGCCAAATGAGGCAGGTTTATATAAGGTACGTAAGCGCTCAAGTAAGAGATTGGTAATTAAAGCATACCGACTGGATCCATATTGTCTCTCATACAATTTATATGCACATAAAAGCCATGCCATGTCACCCATCCATCGGTTGTTGGTTGTATCTTCATCGCGAAGGGTAGAAAGTTTTACCTGCTGATAGAATCCTCTCTTTTCAGATATGCCATCATGATAGTAATAAAAATTCTGTTTCCTGATATCGGTATTATATTTATCGGTGGCATTGGAATAAAAGTCGAGGATCTTTTCCGCCCTGGTTTTTTCACCCTCCAGCATAAATGCCATAGCCACAACAGCATTGTTGAAGGTCTGCGCATTATCTTCTCCTTCCATGGATCGTACCAGACCGGTGCCGGTGTTCGTTGCAATGTCATAATCCTGCAACTGTTTCAGGTACTCGAGAACCAGGGGATCTTTCTCCGTCATTGCCAGTGCCCGGCGCTGAAGGTTGCCGATGCCTGCCATTGAACTGTCAGGATCCATTTCAGGACCGAATGATGAAGCAGTCTCTGAGGAGGCAAAACCGATTTCGTCGAACCAGATCGATGACCTGCTTCCCCCTGCAAATCCAAACTCAACAGAATCCATTGTGCCAAAAATGCTATCGCCTCCATACGTATAAGACATATCATCCAGGTAAGCAACTACATGCATCCAATCGCTATATTTTTTCAGCGAGATGACCTTCTGAAATATCGATCCGTCAGTGTCAATAAATTTCATCTCAAGTTGTCCGTCGTAGTATGGTTTAAGATAGAAAGATATTGGATTTACTGCAGGATCAAAATTTGCTTTCGTCCTCATGGTGACCCATCCTCCATTAAGGTTGTAATCGTAAATAATACCATCGTTGTTATTGCCCTGGAATGATGACAGGTTCAGGCTGCTTGCTGAAGCTGCTGCTGTTTTCCAGATAGAAGGATTATCCATATTATCTCCTGCAAGCGGTGCAACAGTGGGTATTGTCCGGTTGACCCGAAGATTGTCGAAATACAATTTCCCATAACTATTATTATTCCCGCCGGTTGTGTTGGGTATTACGATCTTGATTTCCGTCAGGTCTTTTCTGTCGATGGTCATCCCTACCATGGGTATGGTTATAGTCATCCATGTATCAATAGCCGGTATCCTTACTATTCTTGATAAATGACCATGTTGAATGTGCTGGTTGAAGATCCAGATCTGCATTTCGATATCACTGTTTGTAGCCGAAGGACTGAAAACATCCAGCTTAAATTCGTTATAACCACTTATATCAGGTAAATCAGCAAATGCTGCCAATTCTGCATAGGTATTGGTCGAAGCCGATGAATCCCATTCCATGATGATCGATCTTCTGCTTCCCGATTCCGGTGATACAGTACTTCCTGAATAGTAACCTGTGCTGTCGGTTATGCCGGAAACGTACTGCGCGTCGCCGATGCCAACCCAGTTAAAGTGGTAATCTTGTACCTCCTGTTCACTCTCACACCACATCAAAGGCATTTCGCAGTTACACCATAGTGATGTCTGGCCCGAGTTAACTGTTCTGATATTATCAATGAACGTAACAGCAATCTGCCCGGCATTATAATGTTCCTGCACCAGTCTGAGTTTACTGAAGATTCCTGCTGTATTATCGATCGTAAAGGTTCCGGTCATGTATGCACTCACAGGCCATTGACCTACCTGAATAAAGGTTCCGTTATCATATACAGCCTGTACAGTAAAATCATATTGTGTTGCAGAGCCGTTTTTTATATCGAAAATGATCTGTGAAGGTGAAAAATTGTCCGGTACATCACATTCATAAGCAGTCCAACTATCGTTTTTAGTAGTATTGTACATTTTAAGAGAATAGTTGCCTTGTGAATTCCATTCACGGCTATGTTCGATTTTACTTAGATTTCCCCAACCAAGCGAATGCCAGTTGAACCATTTACCGTCGTTGGCCACCCTGATATTATCGACATACGTTATTGCAGTCTCTGTTATGCCGTAATGTTCCTGTACCAACCGTATTTTACAGAAGCTGCCGGCGATGTTTTTGAAAGAGCAGTTGATGTATTCTGTATTGGCGGCAAGGTTCTTCGATCCAAGCGAAGTCATGTTACCATTTTTATCAATTACCTGGACAGTAAAGTCGTAAGCAACATTGCAGGCATTTTTAATATCCATAACGATGTCTGTCGGAGCAATTGCATTTTGAGGATCGCATTCATAGGCTGTCCATTGATCGCCGGTTGCCGTATTGTACATTTTCAGGGAAGAATTCCCCTGCGTTTTCCAACTGGCAGAATACTCAATTGTACTGGCATTTCCCCATCCCAACGAGTGCCAGTTAAATACAGGCTCAAACAGATCGATGACCTGCTGCGAACTGGCATTTTCCGACGATAGTATGGCCAGCATAGCCATTAACAAAAAGACGATCAGGGAAGATGGTGCGGTAATGCCGGTCCTGATTCGTCTAAGCTTGTTTTGATGTAAATTTGATGGTGTTTTCATTGTACATTAGATTAAGGTTAATAAACTGATTAATTGAATATTGATTGGATAAAGGGCAAACAATTCCCCTTTACAGCCTAGGCTGTATTACTATTCTTCGCTATTGTTTTATCGATCCCTGGTTAGCCTATAATATCACTGACTTTTAATGAATTTCAGCGTGTTAGTGTTACCCTTATTATCAGATATCCTGATAAAATATATCCCGTCATTTACATTACGGTTGGTTTCTAAGCATAGAGACAGTTTCAGTAGTTTCATACTTTCATCGATATAACCATTGTACAGGGATGCCTGCTTTCTGCCCGGCATATCGTAAAGATCGATAGTTACGAAAGATGGTTCTGGTGATTCTATCTCAACATAAATGTAATCGGATGCAGGATTAGGATAGAGCCTTACTTTCCATAGATAATCACTTATTAGAACATTATCATCTTCAATATTCAATCCTTCGTAATAGAAAGGATTGAATTCATTTTTCGCGAAAATATACCAGGCCATATCCGAAATAAATCCTTTTGAAGTATCAACCCAGTCATAGCCTCCTGTAGTGTTCAGCGTATAGGGGATATAGTGAACAGGGATACTGCTGATGGTCTTCTCTTTTATCACTTGCCCGAGCTGATTGCCATAGAAATACCCCCTGTTTTTATCTCCACATGCAAGATATGCACATGCCATATGACCGGTACCATCGTTCCAGAAATTGTTGACCGATATATCTGCTTTATGGTAAAACCCCATGATCTGTGCTGAATCATACTCAATAATTTTTCTGTATCGCAGGTCATATTCAGGTATATTAAGTAATTCAGCATATTCATCACCAAATGCAAGTACCCGCCAGGCATACAGGTCGGTTGGCAGATCATCGAGAGGATTTAACTGGTTCTCCAGCCAGTTCTTTATTTTATTTGCGTGGTCGTGAAGGCCGAGCATTTTAAACATTACGTAACAATCAATATTACCTTCATGATGTCCAAATGACTCGTGGAGTTGAGTATCGCCATCGATCCAGCCATGTTGCACATATCCCTGGCTGCCTAAGTCAATGAAATAGGAGAGTAGTAAATCTCTTATCATTGCGATCAGTCGATCATATTTATCGGAACCATATCTTACCTGGTAATGTTTACATGCAATTAACAGCCAGGCCATATCACCCATCCAACGATCGGCCGTATGGCTCTCGTCACGGTAGGTTGATATGGAGAAATCCTGGTAGAAGCCGCGTGCTTCTCCGTTGTAGAAGAAGTTCTGCAGGTACATGTCGGAATTGTTGGTATCCGTTGCAGATAAAAAAAAGTCGAAGATCCTTTCGGCTCTTTCGCGTTCACCTTTGATCATAAAAGCCATTGCAGCCAACGCATTGTTAAAGGTCTGTGCCTGGTCATTTTCCATTGAGGGCAACAACTGCTGAGCGGAGGTGGAAATATCCTGCATCAGTTTCAGGTATTCCAGTATCATTGGATCTTCAGGTACTGAAACGGAATCGCGGCGTTGCAGGAACCCAATTCCCTCGAGCATGCTGTTTTCGTCGATCACTGGTCCGGCCGGGGGATAAGGCGAAATAAGACCTTCTTTGCCCATACCTATTTCATCGAACCACAGGGTACCCGTTCCGTTTCCGGAAACGACAAGCTCAATTTTTTTCAGGTCGCCGAATGTTTCGTTACCTCCCCACTGGTAAGCGGCACTGTACTGGTATAATACAACATGCTGCCAGAGGCCATAGGTGTTTTCCAATAGTAAACTTTTTCCGAATACCGATCCGTCCGTATCAAAGAATTTTACTTCAAGTACATCGTTTGAACCTGACCGGTACCAAAAAACAAGAGGATGATCCACGGTATTAAAATTCAGGTTGGTACTCAAACTGATCCACCCCGAATTAGCCAGTGTATAACAAAATTCAATTCCATCGGAGTGTTCCCCCGGGTAGGAAGAAAGCGTATACACGGATGTGCTGTTGCTGTTTGTGTTCCATAGTGGAAGACTGTCGTTATTACCTGTCTCCAGGTAGCCGGTTGTGTCGGTATGATGGAGATAGTGCATTCCCGCAATTTTAACATGAACTTCATCGATCCAGAGCTTATGTTGTTCCTCATCGATATCTTTTTGTTTCAGATAAACAGTCTTAATCCTGGTCAGATCAGCAGCTTCTTTCCCGGAAGCGAAATCATTTATCGGGATAGAGATCTTCTGCCAGGTCATCGAATCATCGTCCAGATCATTGCTGTATAAAGTTAAATCCAGTTGCGACGATTTGCTGCCATCAATATCTTCCAGCATGATATATGGCAGACTGCTTACACTCATGGCTTTGGGTCCGTTGATCCAGAAAATCAGGCTGTCGTAAGCACTTACATCATGCGCTGCCCAACCTGCTGAGGCAATGGCTGCATTCCAGTCGCCGGCTGGCGATGAAAACCATTTCAGTTCAAGGCACGACTGGCCTGTCAGGGATTTATTTGTAACCGGGATTTTTTCTGAAATGAGATTGAGGCTACTGGGCGAAGTAAAATTTCCCCAGGATGCGTCGCAATAATTTGGATAATCATAATTTTCGCAAAAGAATACGATAACTTCCTGTCCGCCCGAGATAAGGCAGATAAGGCAGTAAAGAAGAATACAAACAGCTTTTCTCATGACTTTTAGTATAATACGGTTTGCTATTAAGCTTTATTCCACAATCGTTAATTGAAGCGGATTAAATTTATTCTTTGCTAAAAAATACCAGGCTACAACCGATATAAATCCTCTGTCGTGCCTCACCCAGCCGTACCCACCCGATGCATTAAAAGTATATGGGATGGCATGCGTTAACGTATTGTTGATCTTTCTTTCGATAGCAAAATTATCGAGTTGGTTGGCATAGAAAAACCCTTTGTGCTTGTCGCCACAGGTGATATATGCACATGCCATGTGGCCCGTTCCGTCCAACCAGATGTTATCAGCGTTAATATCTGGTCCGTGAAAAAAACCGACTGCTTTTTTCCCATTGCTTTCAACAGTTTTTCGGTAGCGGATATCCGATTCGGGTATATCCAGCAAGTATGCATATTCTTTTCCGTATGCCAGCACACGCCAGGTATACAGATCAAGCGGATAATTTTCGCCAGTCAATGCATGGTCAAGCCATAGCCTTACACTATCAGCCAGTCCATTCTCACCTATCAGCCGCAGCATGGCATAAGCATCAATATTTCCTTCATGGTGTCCAAATCCTAAATGGAGTATCGAATCTCCGTGTCTCCATCCATGGTCAATAAATCCTCCCGGACCTGGATCATCGACATAAAATGATATAATAAGATCCTTCAGCAGGCCGATAATTTTATCGTACCGGTCGGAATGATAGCTGGTCTGGTAATGTTTGAATGCAAAGAAGAGCCAGACATTATCCCCCATCCAGCGATCGCTGTTCTTTCTCTGGTGATTTTTAAGAGTTCCATTCTCATCATACAGGTTCATGTATTGGTAGAATCCCCGTGCCTCACCTTTATAAAAAAAATTCTGGAGATCTTTATCGGGATTATCCGGATTGGTTGCATCACTATAAAAGTCCAGAATTCTTTCAGCCCTCGATCGTTCACCCTCAAGTATGAATGCCATGGCTACGAGAGCATTGTTAAATGTTGAAACTTCATTATTTTCCTGTGAGGGTAATACTTGTTTTTCCGGTGAGGAACAATCCTGGATCACTTTTAGCCAATCCATCATCAGTTGGTCTTTTGGAGTTAAAACAGAATCCCTTCTTAACTCAATACCAAATTTTTCTTCACTAATTGTTGTTTTTACCTCAGCGTTTTTATTTTCAGGTTCCTTTTCTTTTCCTTCAGACTGCAAGCATGCTATGCCAGGAAGGAGAGACAGGATGAGGATCACACTGTAAGAAAATTTTTTCATAATACTATTATTAGCGTTCAAATACAATGTTCTCATGACCGATTTTTAGATGGCCCTGTTTGTTCTCAGATCGCATGCATTGCATCAGGATCTGTATCGCAGGGGAACATTGCGTCAGTATTTTAAAATAAATTCGATCAGGTTGTCATCGGAAGTCAGATTAAACTTTTTCCGTAACCGATACCTGTGGGTTTCTATACCACGAAGTGAAATTCCGAGTAAAGGGGCAATTTCTTTCGAGGTAAGGTTGAGTCGTAAGAAGGCACATAATCGCAGATCGGAAGGCGTCAGATCGGGATAAAGATTTTTCAGGCGCTGAAAAAAGTTATTATGCGTCTGGTTAAAGTTTATCTCGAAGATCTCCCATTCGTCGGACTTAGAAATATTTGAATCGATAATTCCATTGAGTGTCTGATAAAATTTCTGTGGATATCTTGCCCCAAGTTCTTCTTTCTGTCTGTTCAATTCTTCCCTGATGTGCATCAGGATTTCATTCTTCTTGATTATTGACATGGTAGAAATGGCAAGCTCTTTACTTTTATGCGACAGTTCGTCATTCAGGTTCTTGTTTCGTAGTTCTGCAATTTCCTTCTCTATCCTGATTCGTTCTTCATGTTGTTTCCTTGCACAATCTTCTTCAAACAATTTTTGTTCTATCTTCTTTTTCTTCTGAGAATATCTCAGAACCAGGAAAATTGTTAATCCCACTATCAGGAGAGTAATTAATACATACGATACAACAGCATATAGCGTATTGTACCATGGAGTTTTCACAGTAAAAACATACGATGTGACCGGGCTCCAGTATTTATTATTAATGAACGCCCTGACTATAAAGGTATATTCCCCGGAGGGGAGTTGCGAATATTTCACATAGGGTACCTGCATTAAAGGAGACCAATCGTTGTTGTATCCAACCAGCTTGTATTGAAATGCGACATTCTTTTTGTTCTGATTTGTCAGTGTATAGAAAAAATCAACTTCATTTTTGCCAAAAGGTAGTTCCGGATTATCACCCTTTGTAGTTAATAGTAGCGTTTGATTATTATTCAGATTATTGTATTTTACCTGTGTAAATATGATCCTGCTGTTATTGCACAGTTCTTCTTTTTCCAGGTTATAGGCGATACCAAATCCATTCTCGAAGCAGATCAGACTGATGGTGTCATTTATTGCAACAATATTTTCATATTGTTCAACCAGGGCTACGCCGGTAAAATTAAAATCGTGGGAAATGAGCAACTCAACAGAGTCCTGGTTGATTTTATAAAGAGCAATTGAATTGTCCCTGATAAACCAGTACTTATCATTTCCTATCGGAATTATTTTCTGGGAATAAAAATAATCACCAACAGGTTCTTTTATTTTATTGAAAGGTATGATGGTATCGTTTAAATCATCGTATGTAAAGATACCATGAGAGGTTGTAAAAGCGATCCGGGTGCCAATTTTTGTGACCCGGTTGTTATAGATAGCCGGCAGACCTTTATTGGTATTATATAAGTTAACAGACTCTATTTTATTTAAACAATCATCGAGGTGAATGCGGTAAACTCCTTTCAGCGGATGACTTGCCCAGATATATCGTTCTGCCCCGACCTCAATTTCTGTAAAGGGTTGCTTCAATCCTGTCAGGGTATTTCTGACATACCACTGTCCGTTATGACTCTCATAAATCATCAGGTGATAATAGGTACTTTGTATCAGATAATTACGATTATTGCAAGTCATGTTTTTAAAATTGTACCCCCCGCTTTCGTGCGATATCTTCACCGGGATATTATTCCTGATGCGATAGCTTCCCTCGTTATTACCACATAACAGTTGATTATCAAATACACTTACATTCCATGTCTGACCCTGTATTCCCTCAACAGGCAGGAATTTATCAAGATCCAGGTAGGCTAAATCTTTCTTTGGAATGGACTGATAATATAGCCCCCGGTTTGTGGCTATATAGATGTAGTCATCAAACATAGCAGCAGAGTATACTGAGCCGAGGATATTTTTTTCGCTTTTAATAATGAACAGATCACTTTCCTTACGAATGACACTAATACCCCTGTCAAGTCCAAGCCAGACGTTTCCTTCGTTATCTTCGGCGATACCTAATACCGTATTATTCTGCAGGTAATTATCGGCAGAGAAATTCCATATCAGTGTTCCCCTGGTATCGAAAATATAAATACCGTTAATAATTGTCCCTACGTAATAATACTTGCCATCGAACCAACCATTATTGATCTGAGCTTTCTTAATTTTCTCCTGAACAGGACTGTCCCATCGTTTAATCTCCCTGCCGTTGAATATAAAAAAGCCTTCGGTACCCGACCCTATTAAGAACTTTTTGTGCTCATAAGGAAGTATTGTTCTCACTAAGCCGTTGGACAACATGCTGCCTCCCGGAATCATATGCAGGCTGTCATTTATTAGTTCCTGCAGACCGAAATTTTCCAGTTGTATAAATAATCTGTTGTTTGCCTTCAATAAAAACACACTATTCGATTGCAAGGGTAAAACTTTAATACTGTCGTTGCGATAAATAAAAATTGAACTGAATGATTGGAAATAGATACTTCCATTATGAAACACTATTCTCCAGATTTCATCGTTCTGAAAGACATTGTTAGCTATTTTTTTTGAAAGCGAAGTATATACCAGTTCACCCTCGGCAGTTCGTTTCCAATAGCCGAATTCGTGGTAAGCGCCGGTGTAGATTATACCCTTCTCCCTGTCAACCTTAACCGATCGTACGGTGATTCTGTTTGGCAGAGGATATAATTTCCAATTGTTGCCGTCAAATTCGAGCAGTCCGTTATTATTGGCAAAATACATAAATCCGTTTGTATCGCAGTCTACACCCCAGTTTTGTCTTGAAGCTCCCTGTGTAGTATGGTAAATATTTATTACATTAGGCCTGAAACTATTAGAATAGCAGTAGGTATAACTTATCAGCACAACGAGTAATCCAATGTATACTTTCATTGTAAATTGAAAAGAATTTTTTCTCTGCCTCCGAATATAAATATTTTTCCAATACTACAGGTTAAAAAGCCTCCTGACGTTAGTCATCGGGCTTTTTAACCAGGGAATGGTATGAAACATCCTATTCAATAACAACCTTTCTTGTTACCCTAATTCCCTCAGAAACAACAACCAGGAAATAAACGCCTTTTTCTATGCTGTTCAAATTAATCGTATACTGATCATTATTTATCGATTGTATTCCATATACCATTTTCCCAAGTACGTTGAATAGTTCTATATCATTAATAACCTTTCCGCTTACATTTAAAAAGTCGGTCGCAGGATTTGGCGATACACGTAGCTCACTTCCGGGCTTCACGATAACAACCGATGGTGCAGACGCATGGCAGGTAGCGCTATCGATAAATGTTACATTATCGAATAAAACAGTATGGCCTGTTACTCTTGGATTATCGTCCGGGAAGTCGGGGAAAAACACCAGTGTTTGATACACGCCTCCCTTTACCGATGAGAAATCGAATGTGAGTAATTCCCACTGATCTGTCAGGGTAGGCATTACTTTTACTTCGCAGGCGGCCATGGTGCCTTCCTCAAGTTTAACTCCGAAGTTTGTCAGGGCATCTTTGTAAACCATAACCTGGATACATTCCATTGCATTCGATACAGTTATGTCAAAGTCAGATGTTTTAGCTCCCGACCAGGGTACAACACCCGCTTCTGTAATATATTGCGCGCAGGTATCAGAGTTATTAATTCCTGTAAGATCGGGGTTTTTAACAAAAGTAAGCGAATTAGGATCGGTCTGATCAAAGACCACCCATGTCAGATCCTGGCCATAGGTGTCAAAATCCAATGTTGTCTGGGCAAATAAATTTGCCGTAACCATAAGGATAATCGAAAATGATAAAAGTGTTTTCATAGTAGTTAAGATTTAAGTATCAGTAATTGATTTATAGTTAAGTTGTTTTTATTTCACGATCCAGAAAGATTCAGAAAGCAAATCTTCGCTGTTCGGGCCGATAAATAGCTTAAATTCTCCTTCTTCGATACCCCAGATATTATTTTTAGTGAGGTAGAAAAGTTGATCGGGCCGAACAGAAAATGATATGGTTGTGCTTTCTCCTGTTTTCAGAAATACCTTTTTAAATCCCTTGAGTTCTTTTACAGGACGTGTTGTAGTGGCCACCATATCGCGCACAAACAGTTGTACGATTTCTTCTCCGTCATATTTACCTGTATTTTTAATCCTGATGGAAGCCTCAAGCGATTCATCCATTTTAATGATGGAAGTTGATAACCGGAGGTCGCTGTATACAAAACTTGTATAACTCAATCCAAAGCCAAAAGGAAACAGGGGAGAGTTTTCCACATCGAGATATTTCGATGTATACTTCTCATTTTTATCAAAAGGTCTCCCTGTATTTTTGTGGTTGTAGAAAACAGGGATTTGTCCCACATTACGGGGGAAGCTCACGGTCAGTTTACCCGATGGATTGTACCTTCCATAGATAATATCCATAATCGCATGTGCTCCTTCAGTTCCCGGGAACCAAACATCAAGCATGGCATCGCACAGAGCTATTTCATTCGAAAGAACAAGCGGACGACCGTTAAACAGGAGAACAACTATGGGTTTGTTTAGCCGTTTCAGTTCCCTTAGTAATTCGGGTTGAACTCCCGGGATATCGATTTCAGAACGGCTTGCTGCTTCGCCCGTCATTTCAGGCGATTCGCCCAAGGCAAGGAGGATAATATCTGCCATGGATGCTTTGCTGACAGCCTCTGCAAATAATGATTTGTCTTCGCCGGAAACCTCGCACCCTTTACTGTAAAGAACATTTTGTTCTCCAATCTCTTCGACCAATGCTTCCCGTACCGATGGAATAAACTCCCAATCGCCCTGGGCACACCATGATCCTATTAGTACCTTTTTGGAATCCGCCAACGGCCCGATTATGGCTATTTTCCTGTTTTTCTGTAAAGGCAGAATACCATTTGCATTTTTGAGTAATACAAACGATTTTCTTGCTATTTCCCTGGAGAATTCGAGATGGTCTTTCGCATATATCTGAGTTTTCTCGCGCTCTTCGTTACAATATCTGTAGGGATCGTCGAACAAGCCGAGGCGGAATTTCATCCCCAATACATTCCTGACAGATTGATCGATCATTTCTTCGGTGATTTCGCCTTTTTTCACAAGGTCCTGCAGGCATTCTTCATAATATCCACTCTGCATATCTACATCTACGCCTGCTAACAAGGCTTCAGCGGCAGCATGACAATTATTGATCGCAACACCGTGATTTTTAAGCTCCATGATGGCAGTATAATCAGTAACAATAAAACCGTTGAATTTAAGCTGGTCCTTCAGAATATCTTTTAACAGCATTTTGTTACAGGTAGAGGGTATCCCGAACAGATCGTTAAATGATGTCATCACTGATCCAACGCCAGCATCAACGGCAGCTTTATAGGGAGGAAGATAGTCTTCCATAAAAGATTTATAGGATATTTCCACAGGGTTGTAATCACGGCCAGCCATAGAAGCCCCATATCCGGCAAAATGCTTCAGGCAAGCAAGGACGGTATTATCGGCCGATAAATCATGACCCTGGAATCCTTTAACTTTGGCTATAACAACACACGAGCTCAGGTAGGGATCTTCCCCTGAACCTTCACATATTCTGCCCCATCTGGGATCCCTTGAAACATCAGCCACGGGTGCAAAGACCCAGTTGACGCCTGCTGAAGATGCTTCCTCAGCTGCAATTCTTGCTGCTTTCTCTATGGCATCCATATCCCATGTAGATGCTTCACCCAATGGAACAGGGAAGATTGTTTTGTACCCGTGAACAACATCAAGGCCAATCAATAAAGGAATCCCAAGTCTTGTTTTCTCAACGGCTATTTTCTGAAGTTTTCTTGTACTGGCAGCAGTAAAGACGTTAAATACATTACCGCACTTACCTTTGGCAACTTTATCGAGGTAATCATTCGGCATCGAAGGCCCGGTTCGTTCATTGTCTCCTGAATAAAGAACCAGTTGCCCTATCTTCTCTTCGAGAGTCATAAGTTTTAATAAGGAATCTACTTTGTGTTTAATAACGTTATCATGGAAATGAGTGTCCTCTTTCCGGTCAATATTAGAATGGTCATTTTTATCGAAAAGCGAACAACCATGTAACGAAAACATCAGAAATACAGCAATAACATGATATACTCTGTTATTTTTTATCGTTCTTTTTTTCATTTATTCAAGTATTAAATATTCACCTCGATATTGTTCTATATCGTTTTTTTTATTGTAAATGATCTATGTTCAGTTGCCTAACGACTGGCTCTTTTCACTTTCCGGTAAGTTCGGCTCCCATTTTTTGTAATGCGCCGGAAATTTCCTGGTTCTTCATAAAGTAGTTCCACAATAATCCGGTCCGGTAATTTTCAATCATAATAACAATAGGGCCCTGGTCGATTGCCAGATACGATACAGCGATCCAGTCGCGGTTAAAATTAAATGCATCTTTAAAACCATATTCACCCCATATACCAAGCCCATCATAGGTTTTCAACAGGTATTTCATAAGGTAGAGCGATTCATCGGGAGTATACACAATCGATGAAATAGCTGCCGTAGGGCTGATAGTGCCATTGTCCCTGGCCTCTGAAGGTTCATGAGCAAGATATCCGTCGGGATCGTCAGAAGCGGTTAATCCCCAGCAACCTTCATTATAATAGTTATATACATTGTTACGTGATAAGCACCATTCCCTGTTCAGCAGAGTCTGCTTCTTATTCCTTTCATAATACGAACTGTATCCTGCTGCACTGACATATTCATCGGTAAAGTATGGACTCAGGCCTAGAAACGAATAATGAGTAAAGAATAAGGGGCCTCCATAGTTTAATTGTTTTTTCGGATCGAGCCTTACAGAATAGTTGTCGGCAACCCATCCGTTGAAATAAGCTTCCTGGTTGACAGGGTATGTTGGCGAGGCTAACGCAAGCACATAGGTGATCATAGTCTCATCGAACGCCCTTATTACCATACCCATCTCAAAATTGTATTCAGGAGACCAATGCCAGTAAAGCCCTTCGTTTTCTCCTTTAACGAACCAGGTCCATTCAACTGCTTCCCAGATCGAAGTGATTAAATCGCGAAGCGCTTTTTCTTCGGGGTTATCCCGGTTAAAATATTCCCGTGCAGTAAGCATCCCTTCTATAACATAAGCCGTTTCAACCAGGTCAGCTCCGTTATCTTTGGTTGATGCCGGAACAGTAATGCCTGTTGTTGCATTAATGAAATGAGCCCATGCTCCATGGTAACGTAAAGCAGTTGAGTTGAAAAATTTACATATGTTCGTAATTCTTGTTAGTCCCTCCTGTCTGGTGATATAGCCTCTTTCAATACCAACTATAATGACCATGATTCCAAAGCCTGATCCTCCGGAGCATACGATATTATTATCGCCGTTATTCCTGTCCCTGATCATTCCCGACACCGGATGGCCAAAATCCCAGAAAAACCGGAATGTTTGTTGCTGGATTGTATCCATGATTTCATCATCCGACAACTCAGTATGCATTGTTGAGTCATTATTATCGGACGGATGAGTATCATCGTTGCATCTAAGGCAGGTAAACGATACAATGACTAAAACCGCTATAAAAGGACTGATAATTTTCATTTTTCCCCTGCTGCCTCCATTAATAATTCGGATTCTGTTCGAGCAATCCTCCGCTGAGTTCAATCTGTTTCTCAGGAATAGGAAAAAGATCGTGTTTCCCATCGATATAGTTAAAACCAAGCGATCTCATTACTTCACCGGCTCTTCCCTGGCGCCTTAGGTCAAATGTGCGGTCGTGTTCCATAGCCAGTTCGACCCGCCTTTCGTGCCAGATGATATTGCGAAGTTGATCTGCATCAGACCCCGATGTATCCTTGAGTGTTGCCCTTCTCCGCACTTCGTTCAGCGAGTTGAGCGCCAGGCTTGTGTTACCCAGTTCGTTTGCCGCTTCAGCGTTCATTAACAGAACTTCGGCATATCGGAATATCCTGAGGTTATAATTGGTACTGGACCATGAACGTGGATTCGATACATAGGCTTTCTGGTTATACCTCGGGTTGGGAGGATCACTAACTATTTCCACTCCGTCCCAGAGCACTTCGCCGGGATAAAGAATTGTTGCATCTTTTCTTGTATCGCCGGGTTCATAACAGTTTTCAAGATCGTCCGAAGGGGTATTGAATCCCCATCCGAATTGTGTGCGGACAGCCTGTACTTCGTTATACTGAACGATACTCAGGGGAGTACTCAGATCGCCATTTGCCTGGACTTCAAATATCGATTCAGAGCAGTTTTCGCCAGATTCCCGCCAGATAAGATTGTAGTCGGTCAGTAGGCTGTATTCATTCGACGCAATGATTTCGTTTGTTAAGCGAAGCACTTCATTCCAGTTTTTTTGATACATATTTACTTTTGCCAGCATTGTTTTTGCGGCTCCTGAGGTGGCATGGCCAACCCTGCTCGAAGGTTGATTAGTGACACTTGCAAGGTGTTCAGAGGCATATTCCAGGTCTTCCTTAATAAATACATATACTTCGTCAACGGTGCTTCTTGTATTTGCTGCCATCACATCTTCCTCGTTTGTCAGGTCAGGAATTCCGTCGATCAGAGGAACCCCTCCAAAGCATCGTACCAGGTTAAAATAGTAGTAAGCCCTCAGAAATCTTGATTCTCCTTCCAGTTGTTCCTTCACTGCCTGGTCCAGATCGGTTTTTGGTATAATATCAAGAGCGCGGTTAGCTAACATTATTCCAAGGAAATGAGATTGCCATATTTCATTAAATGATAAGGCATCGGTTGAAAAAGTCCATTCATCCAGCATATTCTTGTCAGTTCCTGTATCGCCCGGATCACTTCCCTTATCCGCATTATCGGAAGTGATACTCGATACCCCTATCCAGGAAAAACTATGCGTTGACCACTGTAACAGGTTATTGTATATAGCAGTAACTAATTGTGATGCAGCATCCTCTGTAGCGAACAGATCTTCAGGCGTTAATACCCCCTGGGGTGGTACCTCCAGAAAGTCATTATTACAGCTGGTAGCGAAGGTAAACAGTACTGAGAACAGAATAACTTTTTTGATATTACGGTTATATGCTTTCATGTGGTCAGGTTTAGAATTCAACATTAATCCCTATTACATAAGTCGATGTGGTTGGGTACGCGTTAAGCTCGATTCCCGAATCAAGTGACCCCCCTGGTAATTCAGTAGTAAATCCGCTGTATTTTTTAAAAGTGATGGGATTTTGTGCTGTAGCATAAATTCTCAGCCGATTGAGTTTAATTTTTGAGGTCATGCTTTGCGGCAGGGTATATCCTAAGATCACACTATTAAGCCTTAGCATATTACCTGATTCAAGGTAGTATGTCGAGGCTATGGGTACATCGTTGGATGCCCTTGGTATGTCCGACTCAGTATTATTGATGGTCCAGCGGTCCTCAAGAGAAGCAACAATATTCTCGTTCCCCCAGCGTTGAGCTTTTAATCCGTTATAAATCTTGCTGCCCAGACTTCCATACCAGATCATACCAATATCAAACGATTTGTAGGTAACGCCACAGCTAAATCCAAAATAGAACTTAGGTTGATAGGAACCGGCATATATCCGGTCGCCTTCGTCGATACTACCGTCGCCGTCATTGTCCTTATATTTCAGGTCGCCCGGTAAGGCAGAAGGCTGAATCGGATTGCCTGCCGAATCGGTATAATTCTCGATCTCTTCCTGGCTGTGAAATACTCCGTCGGTTTCCCAAAGCCAAAAACTGCCAATAGGCTGACCAACCTCGGTACGGGTTGTTACCTGGCCGTTATTAAGTCCGCCTGAAATAATGGGCAATGCGTCGCTGATATTCTCGATCCTGTTCTTATTATAGGTTCCGGATACGCCGGCATTAAATCCGAATTGTGAGAATTCCTGTACCAGGTTTATAACAAATTCCAGCCCTTTATTGCTGACATTTGCTTTATTGGTGAGAAATGTGTTATCCTCATCGCCGAATACAGCTGCAACGGGAGCATAAATAAGAGCATCGGTAGTTAATTTTTCATAGTATTCTATTTCGCCCGATAACATGCCGTTAAACAATGAATAATCAATACCGATGCCCTTCTCCTCTGTTATTTCCCACCTCAGGTTCAGGTCTTTGATTTGCTTTATAGTCGCTCCCTGCGATGCATTCTGGTTAGTTCCGAAAACATAGTTTAAATTCGAGGTAACAGTATAAACAAATTCGTTCGACGAAATATTATCATTACCTATTTTACCCCAGTTTAACCTTAGCTTCAGGTTATAGATCCAGGGAATATTCTTGATGAATTGCTCCTGCGACAATCGCCAACCGATGCCGAAGGAAGGGAAATATCCCCATCGGTTTTTTTCTGAGAATTTCGATGAGCCATCGGCCCTGAAATTTGCAGTCAATAAATATTTCTCATCATATATATAGTTAATCCTTCCGAGGAACGATCTTCTTGTTTCTTTGTCGCCGTAACCAAAATTTGTAGGGTCGGTATTTCTTCCAAGATTAAGATACCAGTAGTTTTCTTCCGCGGGAACATCGGCCCGATATGCCCCTAATGCTTCGCTCGATTTCTTCTCAGCGGTGGTGCCGGCGAGGATTTTCAAATCATGTTTTCCAACTATTTTTGAATAATTAACAGTATTATCAATCAACCAGTTGGTATTATCATTTTTACTCCTGTAATAATCTGAAGTATCATCGGGATTTTCCTGTATGTTGGAGACATGATACACCGGTATATATGACCTTCCGTTATTTTCGCCTTTATCCAATCCGATGTTTAGTTTATAGGTGAAGTCTTTCAGAAATACAATTTCAGCCCATGCATCAGCCAGGATTCTTTCACCCCAGCTTTCCTCATTGGTATATTCAATGGTGGCTACCGGATTCCCGAGGTTGACCTGGTAAGTATATCCAAAATTTCCGGCTGTATCTTTTACCGGAACGGTTGGCGGATACCGGTATGCCTGGTTAAAAGCCACCGCAGGAGCATTCACCGACTTATATCCGGATATATTGAAATTAGACCCGACAGTCACATGGTCGTCAAGCAAATTATAGGTATTATTCAGTCTGGCCGTTATTCTCTGATAGTCATTCTTGATCATCAATCCTTCTTCATCCAGGTATCCCAGGCTGAAATAGTGGGTAGCATTATCATTACCTCCGCTTACGGCAATAGTGTGATTCTGAACTTTTGCCACATGGGTTATTTCATTAAACCAGTTAGTATTCGTTGCAGGCAGATTGTTCAAATCGAAATATGCCGCTCTGCCGTCGCGTTCGAGAGCTTCATTGGTATATTCGGCATAGAATCGGGTGTCGGCCATATCGACCTTATTCTCCGGTACTTTAAGACCAATAAGGCCCTCATAACTTACCGATGATTCCTTTTTTTCTCCTGCCTTGGTTGTAATCAGAACTACCCCATTCGCTGCTCTTGCTCCGTAAATAGCTGCAGAAGAGGCATCCTTCAAAATATCGACAGATACTATATCTGAGCTGTTAATATTCCTTATATCGCCTGTTATAACACCGTCAACTACATACAATGGATCAACTCCCCCAAGTATGGTACCAACTCCGCGGATGCGTATCATCGGGGCCGAGCCGGGAGTTCCGTTATTAACTACCTGAACACCGCTCATTTGTCCCTGCAGGGATGATACAGGCGATAAGGCTGGTTGTTTCATAAGGTTTTCTCCCTTAATGGTCGCCACAGAACCGGTTAAGTCCTTTTTTAGCTGAACACCGTAACCAACTACTACAACATCGCTGAGACATGTAATGTCAGCAACAAGCATTACTTCAATAAAATCATTTGTACCTACTTCAATTTTCTCGGTCAGGTATCCAATAAATGAGACCTGGAGAATATCCTTTTCGGAAGCATTAATACGAAAGTTTCCATTAGCATCTGTTACCGTTCCGGCGTTTGTACCTTTATTAATTATATTAGCCCCTGGGACAGGCTCGTTATTGTCAGCAAAAGTTACCTTGCCGGTTATTAATTTTTGTGCTGAAATATTCATTACAATGAATACCAGGAAGAGTGTAAGCAGGTTTCTTTTCATGTAGGTTAATTTTGATATGTCAAATATATGTGGGTATTTTAGATTCATATTCTTTTAAAGGTTATCCATGATTACTACATGCAATCCTGCTATTCATTCAGCTATTCGTCTTTGTTACGCCAAACTCTATATTGATCATAGTACAATATTGAAAGATAAATAGTTAGTGTTTTTGAAATTGTTATGGTTTTCCATAATAATAAATGAAAATGGTTTATTGATACTCTATATTTTCAATTCCCCCTGTTATACAGTCGGGTTAGTAATCTGGAATTATAAAAATATCATGTTGAAAACTGAAGCCAGGTAAATTTATGGTGAAGGGCAGCTAATTTGTTAAGATGATTAATTGGCAATGCATCTATCCTGCATCTAACACCCGATTTTATTCATAAAGACTGGTAAAGCACTAATTGTATCATAGCGAGAGTCATTAGATAGAATATAAACGTTAAGTATAGTAAAACCGGGCATGATTCCTGACAATAATGGGTAGTATTTAACATATTACCTCTATATATTCTACATAAAATCCGGCGTAAGTATAATTTTGTTTTTAGTAAAAACCTATATTTAAAATCACTACATATAAAGCACACGTTATATAATTAAGTAATTAATTTTATGGTGTATAACATTTAACTTATAAATAATATTGAAATTTTTAAAAATATTTTTATATTTAAAATAACGAACTGAACTTAAATAATTTAATATTTGGAGGATCTCATATGCCTGTTCAATGGATTGAGTATAAAGGACATAAAATTCTTTATGCAGATTACAGAGGATTGGTAAGCGAAGATAAAATGCTTGAAAATCTGAAAGCTGAAGAAGAGTTTTATAAAACAATATCATCAAAGATACTTTCCCTGAATGATTACAGGGATACATATGTATCCAATAACTTTATTAATAAAGTGACTGAACTTGGCAAAATTAATAAAGATAAAAACCTGAAATCGGCAATTTTAGGGATCAGCGGTGTAAAAAAATTGCTGCTCAATACCTTCAGCACGATATCTGGTATGCCTGTCAGATCGTTCAGTGACGAAACGGAGGCAAAAGAATACCTGGTCAGTTGATAGCGCTTCTGAATATTTTCCGGTACAACGTCAGATTTCAACATTGTAATGGTCTGGATGGAATGCGTAGTGCGAAATATAATTTGTTTGATAAATAGAGATCTTAATTCATATTCATTATTGTATGTGGCAGGTCACTTGAATTTGATATGATTTAAACTGCATCTGCAACCTGTTTTTTGATTATTGCTATGGCAATATACTATTGCCATGCGTGTGGAATTCTATTGTCCTTAAAAAATTGAAACGACTTCTTGTATATATCATTAACTAACATTTAAAACCATGGATAATTCTTACAATTTGAATGATGTACTGAGGTACACCGACATTGCAGAAGATCAGTCGTTAATTTATAGAGTTATTAACGACTCAGTACTACGGGGCAGAACCATTGAAATGAATGAAAAGAAGCTAATTTCTTTTGCTTCATGTTCGTATTTGGGTCTGGAACTTGATCCCAGGCTGAAATCCTTAGCTGCCGAAATGGCTATGCGCTATGGTACAGCATTTCCTACATCACGGTCATACTATAAGCTTAAGATTCTTGAGGAGTTGGAGATGTTGCTTGAAATCATGTTCGAGAAACCCTGCATTCATACTACATCTACCAGCCTGGGACATATTGCAGCATTGCCGGTTCTGATCCATAGCGACGATGCCATTATATACGATCACCAGGTTCATAATAGTGTAAGGAATGCCTTTATGATCTGCAAAGGAGCAGGAACTCATACCGAAGCATTAAGGCATAACCGTATAGACCTGCTTGAAGAACGAATTGTTCGTTTGCAGGCCACCTATAAAAATGTTTGGTTCCTGGGCGACGGCATTTATTCTATGATGGGTGATGCCGTTCATGCCGAAGAGCTGTACAGGCTTATGAATAAGTACAAGAAATTCAGAGTCTATCTCGACGATGCGCATGGAATAGGATGGTGCGGGAAAAATGGAAGCGGTTATGTACTCAGTAAAATTGAAATGCATCCACAGATGGTGATGGCTGCATCGTTGGGTAAAGGTTTTGGCAGCTTTGGCGGCGTGCTGGTTTGTCCCGACAAAGAAACTAAACGTTACCTGGTGAAACTGGGGAGCACCCTTATATTTTCAACTCCCAATATGCCTGCAGTGCTGGGTGCATCAATT
Source organism: uncultured Bacteroidales bacterium (assembly GCA_964634105.1). Lineage (GTDB taxonomy): Bacteria > Bacteroidota > Bacteroidia > Bacteroidales > UBA10428 > UBA10428. The sequence continues at coordinate 23,573 of CAZWIU010000012.1, forward strand.
GCCAGCGCCAGAATCCATATTTCGGATGAGATAAAAGACCTCCAGGCCGAACTGCAGTCAAAAGTGGAACTGTTTAAAAGCGAAATATCCAAATCCGATCTGCTACAGAAAGTCCGGGTAGATGACAGTGATTCACCGATATTTTTCTTTGGCGTCGGAAAACCCGAAACAGGAATTCGTTGTTTAAACCTCCTCATGGAGAAGGGCTTTTACCCAAGTCTTGCAATGCATCCTGCCATGCCTGTGAATAACACCGGTATACGGGTGACTATTACCCGCTCTCACAGCGAAGCTGAAATAAAGTATTTTGTGGAAGCTATGCACGAATCAATAGGTCAAACCATGCGGGAGAACGGATTAACACCGGAGAGTGTTATCAGACATTTTGATAAATTGATGGGGACAAAAGAAAGCACATTACATGCGGTTAAAAAGGAAAATATCGGCAGTGAAAAAACAATATCCTGATGTTTGCAGGGATGATCAGGATCTTTACTATCGCATGAAACGATGTTCGGAATGACTTAAACGATCTTTTGACAGACCCTTACTCCAGATTGAAAGCATCATAAAAATCGGAATGGATTGGTTCATCCACTTCAGTAAAAGTCTCCTCTTGAGAAGAGATTTAGAGGCGTGTATAATAAAAAAATATCGATATTTAAACAGGTTCTGATACTATACATTAAAAACTTTCAAAGCCTTCATCATTGGAAAGTTGAACGATCTCATCACGGGTTTGATGTGAGCTTGTGCTTTGTTGAGGAGCCGCAACCTGTGTACCGGAACCTGATGTTTCCTTTGCGTGTATTGCATGCCTTGAAGTTGCATCTAATCCAGTGTTCTTGTTCCGCCTTATCTTAAAGTAAGCGATGGTGTCTTTTAATTGATCCGCCTGACTTGCCAGCTCTTCTGCGCTGGTAGCCAATTCTTCCGATGCGGCAGCATTTTGCTGGGTTACATTATTCAATTGCTGCATGGCATTATTGATCATTTCAACGCCCATAATCTGTTCACGACTTGCTGCTGTAATTCTTTTGATATGTTCGGTAGATTTCTCAATTTCCGGCACCATATCTTTTAGCTTTTGTCCTGCCATTTCCGATATGTGGACGCCATCCACCGTAAGCTTATTTATTTCCTCAGCAGCTACTCTGCTGCGCTCGGCAAGTTTTCTTACTTCCTGAGCCACTACTGCAAAGCCTTTTCCGTATTCACCGGCTCTGGCTGCTTCAATGGCAGCATTGAGCGCAAGCAAATTGGTCTGGAAAGCAATATCGTTGATGATCTTTACTCTTTCTGCAATATTCTTCATGGAGCCTACTGCCCTGTCTGTAGCTTCACTTCCCTCTTTGATCCCCTGATTTACCTGCAGCATAATATTTTCTGTCGTCTGCGCATCCGCTGTATTCTGATGGATGCTGCTGACAATTTCCTGCATACTGCCCGACACTTCCTCGACCGAGGAGGCCTGACCGCTTGCCCCCTGGCTCATCTGAACGGAAGTGCTGCTCATCTGCTGACTGGCTGCAGCAATATTCTCGGAACCATTAATCATATTCTCTACGATCTCTTTCATCTTAAGGGTTAAAAAGATTACCGACTTATAGATGCCGCTTGCCTTTTTCCCATTATTGAAATCGATAGTCAGATCACCTTCCGAAATGACCTCAGCTATTTTTGCTACTTCACCTGGTTCACCGCCAATATCATGAAGTATATTTTTTGAAATGAGAAAAGCGACCAGGATCGAAACAACCAAACAGGCAACTATACACAGCAATAGCCATAGCATTGTGGCAGATTCATGTTTCTTTGCTTTAAGCGTTATGCCGTCGAGGTTATTTTGTAAAGATGTTATGTTCTTGTCTAAAAGGGTTTCCATACCTGCAAAAACCGGATGGAGCCGGCTTTTGGCAAAATTTGTTATTTCAATGTATTTCTCTTCAGTCGAATCGTTCACAGCATCACGGTTGAGTTCCTCATATTCTTTTTGAACAGTCACTAGCGCATGGTAGGCAGAATCAAACTGCTCCGGAAATTCTGATGCCATATCCGGTTTTTCAAACGCCCTTAAGGTTTTATATGCTGCCGATAATTCCTCTTTTTTCATCAGCAGCAATTCAAGGCTTTCAGACCTTATGCTACGGGACATTGATCTGTCAAGCATATAGTTGTCTAACGACTCAATCTTAGCCAGTGTTTTGTCGATGGATGTCAGCGATTGGATAGCCGGCAGCATCCCGGAGGTGATTTTATCCAGTTCCCTGGTCTTATTCCTGATACTGATATAACTGATAATTCCTATCAGTACTGCAATTAAAGCAATACCTGTAAATCCGGTAATGAGTTTTGCTTTGAGTGATCGGTTGAAGTTCATATGCGGGGAGTTAAGATTTGTATTCAATGCTGATCCTGATTTCTGACTGTTAATACAAAATAATTATCCTATACCAAAAATCAGATTCATTACAGTATCATTAAAATTATTATTTCAAGTCAACGATCTGATTATATCCCCACCATAATCATGACAGTGACATGTAATACAATATTAACCAATATTCTCATAGCTAACTGTTGGAATGTGTATATTTTTTTAACTTTTTAAGCAAATAGTTCTTGTTATTCGGCTAGCTTTTGATACAATCGTAACCGGTGAGGGCACTACAATCATGAGATATCAGGTGAATCATTCGTTTTCCTTCCCCAAAACAGATGGTATAGTTGTATTTCTGATAGTGATTCATAAAACCATTAATAATGAACATAATTGCATAATTAACTGCTAAAGCAATCAAGTATTTTTATAGTATTAAAAACTACATCGATGAAAGTATTCAGGGTTTTAACTGCTATAATATTGTTAACAGGTTTTTGCACGCTGCAGGCACAAACCAACCAAAGAAAAGTACTGATTCATTATATGGGCTGGTTCGGAGAGGGAGAAACCGGAACACATTGGTCGTGCGGGCAGGCACATACTCCCATGATCGGATATTACAGCTCCTTAAGCTGGGCAGCACAAATGTACCATATATTATTATCCTGGTCATGTGGAATCGATGGACTTGTTATTAACGTAAAGGATGGACCTGATGCTGACTGCATGAAATTAATTGTGCAGACACTTAAGCGATTGTATGAGATTGATCATGCACATTTCAGCTACGATTTTTCGATTAGCTACGATGACCAGGGGCTTTTGTCGGTTTATGAAGCGGAGGAAAAGTTTATTTATTTAAGGGATTTTATTCTGACCGAGCCAATCGATTTTCTAAGTTATGATGGTACTCCGGCAATTTTTGCTTTTAATTATCCCAATGCATATCTGACAGCCGAAGAATTTTTCTCGGCTTTAGATGATGTATTCGATTCGGGTAGGCCTTATATCGTATGGAACCAGATTGAGGCCGATGCTGCGCCCTACGTCAATTCTTTTTTTCCATGGGTTCAACCGGGTGGCGAATGGAATGGAGTAAATTGGGGAAAAGTATATCTCGATTGGTTTTATCCTGAATTTGATTACTATACAAGTCAATTAGATTTTGCTACTGGCGGGGTATGGGCAGGCTTTGATGACAGGTCAAATGGATGCTGGGGCGATAGGACGAGGTGGATAGACAGGCAGGACGGATGGGTCTATGATGAAACCTGGAAATATGTAAATGAGTATTCCGGAGACCTGCCTCTTGACTGGGTCGTTATTGAAACATGGAACGACTGGAATGAAGGCACTGAGATTGAACCCAGTATTGAATACGGGTATAAATTCCTTAAGAGCACAATCAATAACATCAATACCTTTAAAAGTATTTCCATCAGTTCTGACACTGCTAAATTTGAAACTCTTAAAAGTATTTATTATTCGGCCGATTCAATTGAGAGAGGCCTTATCGATTCGGTAACGTATTACCCTATTCTTAAAAGCGCCATTGCTGATTTCATCATGGATAATCCTGTTGCTTGTAATACTTTTCAGCAACAACATACAAACCTGCCTGTTAATATATACCCGAATCCGGCAAATAAGGAAATACATATTGAATCGGAATATGGTTTTAACACACTATCCATTTTCAATTGCGATGGCAGAAAACTGGTAAGTGAAAAGTATTTGAAGCCTGTTACGACTGTGCATATGCAGATAAATCTGGAACCCGGAATATATTCCATAAGGCTTGATAATAAGCAAATGACAGGAACCAAAATGATAGTGGTTGATTAAAATAGTATAATAAATACTTTAAAATAACCTCATTTTATTTGGCGAAAGCAAAAAATATAAAACTTCATTTAATTTTCAGCTATTCTTCTCATCCGTTACAGCATTTTCCAGCCTTACTTTCCGGAAGTCCTTTGGCGTCATTCCTTTCCTTATTTTAAAGAGTTTGTTGAAATTGGATACATTGTTAAATCCGTTGGCTTCCGAAATATGGGCAATGGACTGGTCGGTTTCCAGCAGAAGTTTGCAGGCATTACTAATACGCATATCGATTACATAATCGGTGAATGACCGGTAGGTTCTTTTTTTAAAAAAATGACTGAAGGCCGAAGGTGACATATGGATTAAAGCAGCCACCTCTTCAATGCAAATTTTCTTTTTATAATTTTTCCTTATAAAATCGCATACTTCAAGTATTCTTGAATGATTTTGAACCTCATCGGAGCTATTTTGTACCGGGGTAGAAAGCAAGAGATCGTAAGAAGATCTGGCCATATCATGTAGTAAGGAGAGAAAGTCGAGAAAGCCATTAAACCCTGTGGCTTTTGTCAGGGACAGGATTTTACGTTTCAGGACAGCCAGGTCTTTACCCCTGAAAACCACTCCGAATTGTGAATCTTCCAGTAATTTTTTAACAGGTTGAAGCACCTCAAATTCCAGCGTACGACGATCCAGGAAATCCCTGGCAAACTGTATGGTGATAACCCTGGCATTATTATCGGTGCTCTTGCTTGTCCAGGCATGCAGCGTATTTGAACCCACCAGCGCCAGGTCGGTGCCTTTGAACGATTCGATGGTATCGCCGATAATTCTTTTTCCGAAGGTATTAAACACCAGATTTATCTCATACTCCGGATGATAGTGAATAGGATAATCAAACAGTGCATTATAATGATTTTGCAGCAGATAGAATTGTCCCCTGTTTATCGGAGTAATCTCTCTTTCGACGCGTTTCATTCTTTATTAGTTCGTTTCAAAAGAATTTGACTAATATAAACAAAACAACAGATCATCAATGATTGATTTCATAAAAGTATTAAAAACTGACAGAATTATATTAATATACCTGTGCGCTATAGCCTATTTTTACGATTATATCATTATACCTGGGAGAAGTTACTTCAATATTACTAAATAGAAAAGGAAACTAAAAAACATAACACTGCTTTATGAAAATGAATACTATACTGAAAATGGTCTTTGCATTAGGTATAGCCGCCATAAGCGGCCTTTATGCCTTGGCCCAGGACCCTGTATCTTCGACCATCTCAGGAAAGGTTACTACTATTGAAGGTGAGAGCCTGCCGGGAGTCAATATCGTCGTCGAAGGGACTAATAGTGGCACTGTCACAGACATCAATGGTAACTATTCTATACAGCTGCCCGAAGGATCGGTTTACCTTGTCTTTTCCTTTGTAGGGTATGCTACTGAAAGAATATATACGGGAGGACAAAGTATTCTTGATGTTGTTATGATGCCTGATCTTGTTGCGCTTTCGGAGATTGTTGTGGTAGGATATGGAGTTCAGAAGAAAAGCCTGGTGACCGGTTCAATCTCCAAAATATCTTCCGATGATATTACACAGACACAAGACTTGCGTGTTGAGCAGGCCTTACAGGGAAAAGTATCGGGTGTATCCGTGCAGGCAAATTCGGGCCAGCCAGGTCAGAATCTGAATGTGCTGATACGCGGTATCGGTTCAAATGGAAATACAGAACCACTCTATATTATTGATGGCCTTAAGATCGGGGTGGATGGAATGAATTCAATCAATCCGGGTGATATTGAAAGCATCGAGATATTGAAGGATGCTGCCTCGGCAGCAATATACGGAACCCAGGCAGCCAACGGGGTAATTCTTATCACAACAAAGCAGGGAAAGAAGAAAGAAAAAGGTGTCTTTTCATACAATGGTTACTATGGGATAAGTGATGCTGCCGTCTATCCAAAATTGATGAATGCGAGGCAGTATGCGACCTATATGCGCGAGGCCGAAGCATTGGAAGAAATAGGCCTTGATAACCGGAATATGGATGATCCGGATGTTCAGGAATATGTCGACGAAGAATTTCCTTACCATCCCGATACGCTTGGCGAAGGCACTAACTGGGTAGACGAAGTCGTCAACCCTGCCTTACAGCAAAGCCATGCTCTTTCCTTCACTGCAGGAACGGAGAAATCGAGCGTATATCTCTCCGGGAGCTATTTTAACCAGGACGGTATTATCGGAGGCGACCGCTCCAACTTTGAGCGTTATACCTTTGCAATAAACACCAATACGGAAATCAACAGCTGGATATCGGTGCAGGGGAAATTGGATTTCTCCAACAAATTGCAAAAGACTGTGCTGGAAAATGATGAATTCGATGGCATCATGTCGCAGGCCATAAACATGGATCCGATTACACCGGTATTCTTTAAAGATTCTTCCGATCTGAGTGTTACTCAACTGAACAACCTTTCACGGTTAGTAAAAGACAACAATGGCAATATATATGCAATTTCCGATCTGGTATTATCTGGCGATGTATGTAATCCGCTGGCTTTAATGAGGATAAGAAACAACTACAGGAAAACTGTAAATATCAGGGGGCGGCTTGCAGCCAATCTTACAATACTCAAAAACTTTATCTATACTCCGGCCATTAATTTCGAAGTATATGACGGGCTATATTCACAGTGGCAGCCTGAATATTACCTGAACAATTCACGCAACGATTCAAGAAGCCAGGTAATAAAAAATATGGAAAAGGGGAGTACTTATATCTGGGAACAGACCTTGAACTACAATAAAAAGTTTGGCGATCATTCGATTGGGCTTCTGGCAGGTAATTCGTATGAAAACTACAATTGGTATGGAATGTACGTTCAGAATTTCAACCTCCAGTATTCCAATGATAATTTTGCCTACCTTTCATCGGCGGCCGATGCAGGAGATAAGCCTGCTGACGGGACCTATGAAAATGTACTCATATCCTATTTTGGCAGGGCAAATTACGACTGGAAGGAAAAGATACTTTTTACTGTTAATTTCCGCGCCGACGGATCGATGAAATTCGGTACCGATAACCGGTTTGGATATTTTCCCTCAGTTTCTTTAGGTTATGTTCCTACCCGCGAGGATTGGTGGCCGATACCTGTTATCAACTTTCTGAAAATCAGGGGCAGCTGGGGACAGAACGGAAGTAATGCCAATCTTGGCAGCTACGATTACATCAGCGTGATTAATTTTGGATACAATGCAGGACGATATCCGACTCCTACAGACGTGGTTCTTAATGGGGCAAAACCCGGCCGTGTAGCCAATTCAAAACTTAAATGGGAAACTTCCGAGCAGGTCGACCTTGGCCTGGATATCGGATTATTCTCGAATAAACTTACATTAACAGCTGATTACTATATCAAAGACCAGAAGGATTTTCTCGCCGAATCTACCGTACCCTACTATGTCGGGAACCCAAGCCCAATAATTAATGCCGGAACAATCCGGAATACCGGGGTTGAGATCGATGTTAAATATATAAATGCAGTGGGAGACTTCAAATACAGCGTTGGAGCTTCAGCTTCATACCTTAAAAATTTTGTGAAAGATATGCCCGATGATGTCATTCCTTATGAAGGGGTTACCGTTGGAAGCGGAGCTTCCTCAGGCATTGTCAACCGCTTCGAAGTGGGGCAGCCGGTATGGTACTTCTGGGGTTATAAGACCGATGGTTTTTTTGATAATGCAGATGAGATAGCAGCGTATGTGAATAGCGGCGATACTATTCTGCAACCCGATGCCATTCCTGGCGATGTTAAGTTTGTCGATGTGAATGAAGACGGGGTAATTGACCAGGATGATAAGGTATATTTAGGAAAGCCATTACCAACATGGACCTACGGGTTTACTGTTAATCTGAGTTATAAGATCTTCGATTTTTCTGCAGTGATCTCAGCCGTTACAGGAAATTCAATATACAATGCTTCGGTTCGTCCCGGACAAGGCAAAAACAACCGGACTACCACCTTCTATAACGACCGGTGGCTTCCCGATAATACCGATGCAAGCTGGTTCAGGCCTACCATTAAGGACGAGAATAAAAATTTCAGAGAAAGCGATTTGTTTGTTGAAAATGGTTCGTACCTTAAATTACGTAATATTCAACTTGGTATTACAATTCCCTCAAAAATTACACGCTACCTGCGAATCGAAAGACTACGTTTCTATGTGTCGGGGTCGAACCTGTTAACACTTACAAAGTATACCGGGGGAGATCCGGAGATCGGCAGGACCCCGGGCTATCAGAACGCCAGCGATGCCTGGAAAAGCATAAGCATTGACAGGGGATTCTATTCTACAGCTAAAACCTATATCGGTGGCATCAGCATAACATTTTAACATTTAAAGCTATGACTTGGAAAAGAATTATTATACTGACAATAGTGACAGGCTTTATAGCAGGTTGTTCGAAAGACCTGCTGGATATCGATCCGAAGAACCAGGTTCTTGAAACGAATTTCTACCAGACTACAGAAGACTTCGAACAAGCCCTGATATCGGCCTACGATCCTATTTCCTGGGTTTTTCACTGGGGTGCATCTACCTTTGTTACATTGAATGTTGCGTCGGATGATGCAAACGCAGGAGGAACTCCCGGCGGGCAGGATATCATGGCGTACCAGGGAGCCGATAAATTTACGCTTACCCCGGGCATGGAAAGGATAGAAAGTTTATGGCGTAAATATTATGCCGGAATATACAGGGCCAACCTTGTTATTGAAAATGCTGATACAAGCAATGAGGAATTATTCAGAATTATTGCCCAGGCGAAATTCTTGAGGGCATACTACTATTTCGACCTGGTGAGGTATTATGGCGATGTGGTATTGCTTGATCACACGGCTTCTGTCGATGAATATAGTTTGCCCAGAACTCCGGCTGAAGAAGTATATGCCTTTATTGTCAAAGACCTGAGCGAGGCAATTCCTCTATTACCGGATAAACGTGAGTGGGGAAGGGCTGACCGTTTCCGGGCTACAAAATCAGCCGCCCAGGCCTTGCTGGGGAAAGTATACCTGTTTATGTCGTCGCCTGTTAACAATTTTGGCGATTACTACCAGGAAGCAGCCGATCTCTTTGGTGAGATTATCGGTTCGGGGGGGTATAGCCTGTTTAGCGATTACGACATGAATTTTCAGGCAACTCATGAACATGGCACTGAATCAATTTTTGAGCTGGAATATACTTCAGTGATTAACAGTACATTCCAGGTAGACCCTAACACCGGTTATTCTTATGATGAAGCAAGCGTCGATTTTAAACTGTGTGGGATACGCGGTTGGAGCCAGGGAGATGATACGTCGGTGGTTGACTTACAGGCCGGATGGGGTTTCATAAAACCAACACGCGAACTGGTGGAAGCGTATATTGCCGAAAACGATCTGGTCAGGCTGAATTATAATGTTTACCTCGGAAATCCAATGTCGGCGGAAATTGATTCGGCATTCGATTTTTACCTCAGCCAGTATGGCACGTGGAGCAGTGAGGAAGAAGATTCCGAAGATTTCGAAGGTTTTTTCAGAAGGAAATACCGATATGATAATAAATATGTTGATGGTGATATTAGTTTTTTAAATATGAATATCATCCGGTATGCCGATGTGTTGTTAATGATGGCTGAATGCATGGTAAACGGCGCAACCGATAAAGAAAATGGTCAGAGTGCCGAATACTATGTGAACCTGGTGAGAAACAGGGTAGACTTGCCTTCATTATCCTCGGTCACGTTGAATGACATTAAGAAGGAGCGCAGGCTGGAGTTTGCTTTCGAGATGATCCGTTACTGGGACCTTGTTCGCTGGGGCGATGCAGATAACGTGTTTGCAGACTATAAACCAGGAAAAGGATACCATTGGGATCCGGCGAAGAAAGGGCTATGGCCGATTCCGCTTACCGAGATCAACCGTTCGGGAGGAAGCCTTGTCCAGAATCCCGGGTATACGAATGAATGATGAACGATAAAGAACTATAACCTGCAGGTTAAAGGGTTAGTGACCTTTTTTATATAGGACAGCGTTATCTGGTTGAAATGCATTGCAATTTAAGATAACGTACTTATGTAAACATTGTAAATTATGAACTAGCAAGCATTAATTAATCAACCTGAAATACTATTTACTGCTATAAATGTGCCTGATAAAAGCACACTTAGAGAAGGGTGTTTTTTATAAAGTATTAACCATCTTAAAATTATCGAATTATGAAAGAAAAGATTTATTTACTTTTTTTCAGCTTATGCCTGCCATTCATGGGAATGGCCCAGGACGAACTGATGATCTCGAATTTCGAGGATGTGTCTCCCGCCTTTGATAGTTGGGATATCAAAGGTATGGATGTTGTTGTGAATCCGTTACCCGGCGGAATTAATACCACCGATAGCGCGTTGCAGGTATTTACATCCGGTCTGGTTACATGGGAGGGAATCAAAACCTATCCTGATCCCCTTGATTATTCAACATTAAATGTGCTCAGTATACTGGTATACTCTGAAATGGAAGGACAGGTCCTGTTGAAAATTGAAGGAGCAGGGGGTGCTCATTTTGACCTGAGGAAAAATTATACTGAAGAAGGGACCTGGCAGGAGCTGACGTTCGATTTATCCGGCGGAACAAGCAACATCGATACCCTGGTGGCTTTATTCCCTGATGTCGATGGCACCAGCGATTCAATAGCCTGGTATTTCGATGAGATCAAATTGATTGCTGGAGAAGAACCCGAACCTGAAACCCCTCATTACAATAAAATAACCTTTGAGCCCGAGGGAGCTGATTACGATTGGGTAGTCTTTGATAATACAACGGCTGATAATGATCCTGATGCATTTACCGTTGTGGATAATCCTGATCCTTCAGGCGTAAATACATCATCGAAGGTAGGCAGGTACGAAATGCATGTCGGGGCTGCCATGTGGGCAGGGGTTAAAACCAACGAACTGGATCCTATCATTATCACCGAAGCAACCAGGTGGTTTATTATGGATGTATATAAGACCGATATGGATACTGTAGGGTTGAAAATTGAACCTCCCTCAACAAACGGTGTGCTCGTTACCGTTGTTCCTGAAACTTCGGGTGAATGGGAAACTCTTGCATTTGATTTTTCCGCTGCTATCGGCGATACGTTCCCCACTTTTGTAATTTTCCCTGACTGGACCGGTCTGGAAAGATCGGAAGAGATCATTTACTTCGATAATATTGAATGGTCACCTACAGCCACCAGGCCGGTTGATGTACCCGTTGTGGCTATGCCATCGGGATTGTTTGTATTTCCTAACCCGGCTTCAACATACATTCATATTAAAAAGTATGGTTTAGACATAGCCAGTGTAAAAATGTTCAATGTAGTCGGCACTACTGTCTATTGTGAATATCCGGAACAGTCTGACATGAACATCGATGTCCGTTCTCTCGACAGGGGTATATATATACTTAGTGTGACAAGCAGATCCGGTAAAACGGAAAGCTTTAAAATTGTGTTGGAATAACATAGGTAGTTGTGGAAGTTAAGTAAAATGCCGGGATCATTGATTCCGGCATCTTACTGCCCAAGCCGTAGGGTATTTATTCTGGTCATTGAAAATTTTAACATAAAAAGATGAAAATAAGCAGATGCAAATTCAATCCTGTTATTGTTCCGGGAATGGAAAGCTGGAGAAAGGTCGTTACATTTAATCCGGGAATTATTTATGAAGATGGTACGTTTTACCTGTACGAAAGGGCGGCAGGGTCGCTAAGGCCGTTCAGGACATTCATAGGATTGCATGAAAGTACGGATGGTATCCATTTTAAACTCGTATCCGATAAGCCTGTATTTTCTTCAGAGATGCTGGGCCTGCCCGAAGGTAGCGTTCAGGATGCAAGAGTGGTAAAGATTGAAGGCAGGTACTATATGTGTTTTGCCATGCAGCCATACGGTTTTGATTGTCTCCCGACTGGTGAAGGAGTTCCTGATTATCCTACGGATAAATACCGGGGATGGGAAAAGATGCCTTATCCTATGATAACACAATCGGGTATAGCCGTTTCGGACGACAGGATAAATTTTAGGCACCTGTGCTATACCTCCCCTCCTGAGATCGATGACAGGGACCACGTTCTGTTCCCGGAAAAAATTCATGGAAAATTTGCCCTGCTGCGAAGGCCGAAAGAATATGTGGGAGAGAAATTTGGTACGGCACAGCCGGGAATATGGCTGAGTTATTCCGATAACCTGACAGAATGGACAGAGCCTAAACTTCTGGCTGTAGCGAAGAATCCCTGGGAAGGGGGCAAGATCGGGGCAGCTGCAAATCCTGTCATGACCTCCGAAGGTTGGTTATTGCTCTATCATGGAGTAGATGAGAAGTCGGTATACAGGGTAGGTGCAATGCTTCTCGATCCCGATAACCCGCTGAAGGTTATTGCCCGTACTTCACACTTTATCATGGAGCCCGAAACATACTATGAGAAATTCGGGTTGGTGATACCTAATGTTGTATTCCCGACAGGAAATGTAATCAAGGACGGAATACTCTATATATATTACGGTTGCTGCGATTCGAATATCAGTCTGGCCACAGTGCCTGTCGACGAAATTGTGTATCATATTCTTAATGACCAATAGGATTCTAATAATTATTTGGTTTACAAAGGTTATGAAGAGTATACCCTATCGATAAAATCAATATATTTTCCATCTCATAGTTAAAACGAATGAAGAACAAATCGATTTTCACACGGCTTGGATCGGAGTACGCTTATTTTCTAAAGATGCCCTGGAATATGCGTGTCCTGCTGGTGACAAACATGGTATATGCATTTGTCCTGCCGGTTATCGAGATCTTTGTTGTTGCCTATATCATGCGTAATTCAAACGACCCGGTGAAAGCCGTGATCTACTATCTCACAGTATATACAGGCATTCCTTTTACATTTCTGGTAAATGGGTATCTTCTAAACCGGTTCAAGGTAGCAAGTCTCTATAGCTTTGGTATGCTGCTAAGCGGAATTTCCATGCTGGTCATGATGAATCTGAAAGAATTGTCGCTTACAGGCCTTGGCCTGGCCGGTATTCTGATGGGAGCTTCGTTTGGTTTCTTCTGGGCTAACAGAGATTTCCTGGCGCTAAGCACCACCAATGACAGCAACAGGAATTACTATTACGGTCTTGAAACATTCTTTTATACCCTCACGGCAATCCTTGTACCGGTCGTTATCGGAGCTTTCCTGACACATCCGCTCAATGTGTTTGGAATTAGAATAGCCGGAAGCTACAGGGCAGTTACGATCGGAGTTTTTATATTGACTATCATTTCCAGTATTATCATTCACAGAGGTTCATTTCAGAATCCGAAACTGAAGCAATTTGTGTTCTTCCGTTTCGACAGGTTATGGCTTAAAATGCAGGTCCTGGCTTTACTTAAAGGCCTTGCACAGGGATATCTTGTTACCGCGCCGGCAATACTGATCATGCGGCTTGTCGGAAACGAAGACTCACTCGGATTAATTCAGAGCATAAGCGGTGTTATTACTGCATTGGTTCTTTATATTTTAGGAAGGCTTACCAAACCGCAACACCGGATCTATGTTTTCAGCGCCGGGTATATTATATTTCTTGTCGGCTCCCTGTTTAACGGCATTTTGTTTTCGGCCACAGGGGTAATGATTTTCGCTTTGTCCATCGTTTTATTCCGGCCGTTGCATGATATTGCCTATTTCCCGATCCAGATGAAAGTTATTAATGTTGTTGCTGCTAAAGAGAAGAGAAGCGAGTTTGCCTATATTTTCAACCACGAATTCGGATTATATGTCGGAAGGTTCCTGGGACTTGCATTGTTTGTACTATTAGCTGTTTATATTTCGGAAGTATTTGCTCTTAAGTATTCCCTCATTGTAATTGGCATAGTACAGATATTATCTATACCGCTGGCAAGGCATATCATTAAGAAATCCTATTAGATCCTGATCGATGAATTCCTGTTCGAACTGGATATTTAAGAAAAGATAATTTGTTTAATAGAAACATTAAGAGACTGTTTAAAGATTTTATATCATAATATAATCAAAAATTTGCATTAATATCATATTAACTACTACATACTATGAGACCAGATAATCATAGTGTAATCTTGGTGTCCCGAATCATTCGGGATCGAGCCTTTGTGGCTATATTTTTTTGCCACTATGACTCCACGACACAAGGAATCACAAAACTTAGACAGTCTCTAAATAAAAGAAATCGGATATGATGAAAACAATAGGGGAAATATGTAAGATCATTGATAAAGCGCACTATGTAAGTGTGAGTATAATGGATCCGTCGTGGTCGGAAAAACAAAATGCAGCAAAGGCTTCTTTGGAAAATGCCCAACATGCAATTAATGAATTAACCCAACATCCGGAAAAAGAAAAGGCAATACCTTTCTTAAAACAAAGCACCACCACTCCGGATATTATTTGCGATGCGCTTGTAGCAGTAGGAACAGAAGAAGCTATTCGCGAATTGTATGATCTATTCATGAACAATAGTAAAGAAGGTTATATTGCAAAATCTTTATTAGGATTTGGTGCGGAAAGAATAAAATCCTTAATACCTGCCGGTGATTTTGAAGGTATTGTATTAAGTGCATTTGATTTTAACTTAAATGAGGATTATGCCTCCTTATTGTGTGAATTTTCTTCTGATGAGGCTATTGACCGGTTAATCTATATGTTATTTCAGACACACCGATCACAAGAGTATAGGAATCATGCAATTGAAGCATTGATCAGGATTGGCGAAAAAGTGAACCTGAGGCTCCTGGAAAAATTGGAGAAGAACTGGGTCAGTGAACAAAAGAACCAGCAAACTCAATATCGTAAAGATATTCTGAAAATACTAGCTGAAACCGGCGATGAAAGTAGTCTTCCGAGTATTAGGAAAATAATGAAGACTGATGATTCAGTAAGAGATATTGCCAGGAAAACGATTATAAATATTTCAAAACGTCACGATCTGCACATGGAAATGACTTTTTATGGAGATACACTAGGCAAAGCCCTGAAAGCAGGAAAAAGTAAATTGGGGGAAGGTGTCCGGATCATAAAAACCGAAGAGACAAAAGAAGAAGAACGAATAGTAACTATTGAAGCATTTAGTTATACTGAGGTAACAAACAAGGGTAAAGATCTACTGAAAGAAAATGAAAAAGTAAAAAGTATAGTTATAAATGAGTTTGGCAAGAAAGGGATTTTTGGATTTGGTAAGAGGCCCGATAAGTACGATATAACAATACTCAAATCGGCGAAAGTAAGGATTCTTTATAAATACTAATTCTGTTTTTTTGTATCTTCTTTATATCATTACAAGCTGTTTGAAGAGAACGATCGAACTCTTTCCTTAGATATTCACCAATGGCTTGCCTGAGAGCGGGTACGCATTTGTAATATTCAGACATGCCGCTTTCTATAGCCAGGTACAATTCATAGATCTTCATGGCAGCTTCAAACTTTACCTCGTTTAAATCAACACTTGTTCCTTTAAATGCGTTGATATTCTTTATTGTTGAAAGAAGATATTGATTGCCGTATTCCAGGCTGGGTTCTATCTCGGTGCCTTCATTCCAGTCGTTCCAGGTTTCGATAACCACCCAGGGGAGGGGGAGAGGCAAATTATAACGTAATATACAGGACCAGGTTGAATCGTATACCTGCCCGTTTCTTCTGGCCATTAAACGGTTTCCTCCCCATGATGTATTCTTTCTGTCGTCAAACCCCGGCCATACACCCCCACAGGTAAACATATACCGGTTATTGCTATTGATGGCATTGACTCTCGGATAATACCAGTCGAGATATTCCTTTCCCCAGTTTGCTCCTGCTTTATCCCAACCTTTGTTTCCCGGCTGGACCCATGGATAGAAAGCATCGACATATTCCCTGCTGTTCTCTTTGTCATCCAGTGAATTCCATATTACAATAGGGGGTGTTGATCCAAATACTTCACGTAAAACACTGCTGAAGTTTTTAGCGGTGATATACTTCTCGGGGTAGTCGAATACAAACAAGGCAGGCCTGTCATTATACTTAATGTATTCCGGCAATCCAGGAATGATCGAATCTCTCAGGTAACTCATCTTCCGGATTGTTGTATCAAATGGCGGAGCGAGATCAAAGCCCTGGTCGTCGTAACTGATACCGAAATCGTAGTTAAAATTAACGCTGTCTATGGTGCGTAACCATCTGATTGTACTGATCAATCTTCGCATGCAGAGATCATCATACGCATCTTTTAGGTTGATAATTATCCCGTCGATCCCGCACGACCACGATAACAGTAGATGGTATGTTAACAACGCCCGGTTCTTTGAATCGTAAAGTCCGGCCTGTGGTAGGTTAGCATGTCCGTATTTCCAGTGGCGGTTAATATCGCCGTCCATTTCATCGGGAATCGTGTCGCCATACCAGCCCATGTAATGGATGTAGACTTTATTATGTTTATCAGATACATCATTTTTTTCTGATTTTACCGAATTTGATCTGCTTTCATTCCGGCACGCACTGTTGATTATAACAAGAATCAGAAGACATACTAATTCAACTCTGTGTAAGTTTTTCCTATAGCTCATAATATTCCTATTTAATCTGAAATTGATATAAGAACCTGATTGGATTATTGAAGTTAGACTCTTTATTGAATATTCATAATGGAATGTTGGAATTATGGAATATTGATTTATAGTCGAGTATGCCTGAACATTTTTATTAGCCTGCTCAGTTTTTCCTACCTTCGCTAACGCTATGTCAGACAGGCTATGAATTCATCCAGAATACGCGGGACTACTATGGACATGCCCACCTGCGGATTTCATACTCCGACAGGCAGGCTATATTCCATTTTTCCATTTTTCCATTCCTCCATTCCTCCATTCATCCATTCCTCCATTCATCCATTCCTCCATTCATCCATTCATCCATTCATCCATTCATCCATTCATCCAGTTATGATTAAATAACCAGATTGCATCCAATTATAAAGTCGTTTATTTCGAACTCAGGCTTTTTTAATTGTTCATTGATTAAAAGAGCCAATTTCATGTTTAAGTTCTCCAGGCAACGTTCTTTTTGCTTCCCTGATAATATGGATTATTTCTTTCGGAACATATTCATTTTTTGCATTGATATAATCTTCTGTAATCTGAATAGCCTTAAGGATATCCGGACTTTTTCCCAGCCAGGCCGACGTTAATGCTATTGCATAGGGCCCGCTGAACCCGTATTCAGTATCGGGTATCAGCATGTGGGTTTGTTCAGCCAGGTCGTCACCGCTGCATATCAGGTACCAGTTACCGGAGCTTTGTTGAGCTGCGGAAAAATAGGCCCGGAATAGTTTTCCCGGTTCGGCATACGTTCTGTCATACGGTTCAACATAAACCGGCGGCCTGAATCCCCATGCATTTACATCGGCGTCCTGGAAACCTATGGCCAGCGGGGTGACATTGAAATGAGCCGGGCCATTTAATCGTCTCACAGGCGCTGCCGTATTCAGTCCTTTTGCAGTAAGAAGGTCGATATACTGGTTGGCAATTTTCCGTGCATTCTCACGGTCCTCTATCCGGGATGCTTGCTGAGCGGCATTCCAGAGCTCATGATATTCCGATTGAAAACCTGTAAAGAGCTGATCGAGCCAGGGATTTAACCCCTGTATAAGGGTATCGAAAACAGCCTGACTTTCAGGATATGAATTGGAAACCAGGACAAAGGCATAGCCTTCGTTATAAAGTTCTTCCAGCGCTTGTTTCCAGGTATCTGCCGTAAGACCTCCTGCATTCATTCCAAACACCCAGATGACCGGCAATCCTGCAACCCTTCTGTAAACAGGATTCACGAAATATTCACCTGTATCATTAGTACCGATGGTAAAACTGTCGCATATCAGCTTAAGATCAGCTTTTAGTAATGCCAGCGCTTCCTGATGATAAGCCGGATCAGCTGGATACACGGGACCGTTCTTTCCCTGTCGCACGGTAAGTCGGCCCGCAATGCTTTTTGGCTCGTACATGACAGAAATACTGACATGATACTTTTCTGCCCTTTTCAACAATGCAGGGAACCATCTGTCCCATGAGCGCTCACTGTAATACAGTGCATATTCTTCAGTATAACCAACACCGCCCTCGTAATCAATATTCAGCTCATCAATTCCCAATGCCTTTGAAAATCCCAGCAACCAATCAATATACAAGGTATCATCACAGCTATAATATCCCAACAGGGGCACTGTGGATAATACAATTGAATCAGTTTTGCCATTATTGCCGTTCCATCCCATGATCCTGTCGGGATTTTCCCAATCGTAGCGGAACCAGTTTACGCAATGAGCAACGAGATCAGGCTTTTCATCATCGATGTACAAGGCGATATTCATCAGCCTGTTAGTTGCCTCTTCCATCGTGTTGATCCCGGCAACCGACAGCGAAAGAGATGGTTTGGGCACAGGCTGTGAAAACACAAGGGAGAATACCAGAAAGAATACTACAGTGATATATAGTCTTCTGACGTTCCTGGGATGTGAGTGCATAAATGCCTGGTGAATTCTCAATGTCATAGTTAGTTAAATGATCAGCAAATCACTGTTGTCCGGTAAAAGTTAAAAAATTTATATGCCACTAAATCACAAAGGCTCAAAGAAAACACTAAGGAGTTTATCTTTAGCCTGTTGCATATTTGTGAAACCATTGTGTCGTAGTGTCCTTGTGGCATAAATTCTAATTTCAATTGTTTAAGCCCACTAAATCAAAAATGCTAATAATTCTTGCTCTAACCATACGTTAGGATTATCCATTCGTTTTACCCGGGCAGCAATGATCAGCAAATTAAAAAAATTAACCCAAAATAAGATGAAGAGACTGTACCAGGAATCCGCCTGAAAATACTAACCGGACTTTCAATACAGCCTCATTCAAATCAACACTGGTGTCGAGTCAACAATAAAATGTTTGTTAGATTTATAAAATGTTATCACACACCCCCATTTTCCCCCTCTCCAGCGGGGGATTTCAGGGGGTGCGTTATTCATTATTATAAACAAACATTTCAAGCTTGACTGAACACTAGTTTATTCCCCAACAATCAACTTTTTATAGCTTCTATCACCATGCGACAGTAAACTTACGATGTAAATTCCATCGTCCAGGCCATCCAGGTCGAGAAGAAAGCATCCGTCGAAGGAATTTTCGGATAGTTCAATCTTGCGGACCAATATGCCTGTCATGTTATATATCTCGACAAATACTTTTCCCTTAACGGGGAATTCAAGGATAAGTCTGGTATAATTGTTTGCAGGATTTGGTACGATCGAAAAGTCTGCACCGGATGCTGCTTCTGTTTCAGGGTCGTTATTGGCAGCCAGGCTTATAGTATTGACATCGGGATAGAATGAATTATAGTGTCCGATACCTTCGCCTGCAGCTTTCAGGCCTGGTCTCCGCGAGTTGATATTATCATAATATTCCTTATCGGACGATCGGGTGCAGGAAACTTCTTTCAGTGCGCCGCTATTTGCATCGATAATAGCTGCCAGGCTGCAACCGCCATCTTTTTCGAAGGTGACAATATAATAGTCGTTCCTGTATCCCTGCAAATCGACAAAATACGTCCGACCGCGGCTTGCTCCGTTCATGGCTTCCATGATATTACCGTCGTTGGTTAACAACCCGTAATTACGTATCCCTTCTTCGGCAGCCATAAACCTCAGCCTGTCGTTGACCGGTTTGAAATAACCCGGTTGCAGCAATTGAACCGTTGCGGTGGTTTCATTAACGGGAGGCTCATCGACCGTAACATATTTACCATACCATATACCCGGGGAAGTAACGGGTTTGAAATAATCATTTCCAAATACCTCTGCCTGGACATAAATATCCTGGCCAATTCCAGTAACATCCGGGTCCTTCACATAGAAACCGTAGACTGTATAGCTGCCCGTTGTATGCGGATTTGCACTCGACCTGAAACCATTCACAACGATCCAACTATTGAAATCGCCGCCGGTTGGAACAGTAGAAGGCATATTCGGGTTGTTAACATTCGGAATGGTATTGGATATCCAGTAGCACAGGTCGTTATAGGCCGTTGCCATACTTGTCCGGGCAAGCTGGCCATAGTTATATCCTGAGCTGCCATAATAATTCAATACACTGTACATTCCATAGGGATCGATAAATGGCTGGCCGATGTTGGCCGAAGAATTATGCGCTGTTGCGTACGTTTGTATCTCGGACTGAGAGATACTGTTCGATCGTTCGAGATCGAGGATCATTTTTGCACAGGCTGCCCCGCTGTAAGCATCATTTTCCATCCGTGAATAAGCAGTCATGGGAATATATTTACAGTACCCCGAATTGCAGGCGCTGATAGCTTCCGTATAACTGCTGCCAGCCAATAGTTGATTGATAAGGCACAGCGCTGTTTCAGGCTGGTTATTTTTCCTGGCCTGGTAAATAGCATACGGAATACGTACGCGGCTGGTATCGATTGAACTACCTTTGAATGCTGCTGTTTTGATAGCAGTTGTTTTTAGTGCAGTAAAGCCGTAGTATTCACTTGTTGCAGGCTCAATGGAAGTGCCCTCCGGCCAGTCGTTCCATGTAGCTACCTGTATCCATGGAATTTCAACCTTTATATTACCCAGCGCTCCCGGAACATAGTTCGAACCGTTCAATTTATCGAAGGTAAGCGCCATAGTTTCTCCTTCGCTTACATTCCTGCTAATCCATCGTCCTTCAGGCTTATTATCCCGCCATGGTGCATTATGGTCATCAAACCCTGGCCATACAGCTCCCATACACAGGTAATTCCTGTCTTTGAATGCGATCAGGCTATCCTGTTGGGCAATTTTCCGATGGAAATTATCGTAGTAATTTTTACCCCAATAAAATGTGTTGCCGGTCGGCGAATTTACTGTGTCGAGGTAATTTATCCATTCCATATTTCCATCGCTCAGCAGAAATTCAGCATCGCCGCGGACAAGATGAATAACACTGTTGTTATACAGTTTTTTTAAAACAGCATGATATAATTCAGGATATAGTTGGTCCCAGGTAATTACTACGGGACTTGATGTTTCCGTATCGTAAAAATAGAATGAGCTAAATTTCGGATTGTTGGTAATAGAATCCCTGACATACATGAAGTTTGCCTCAACACTTTCAGAGGGATCTTTTTCATCGTAAGATACAATAAACTTTAAATTGAAACCTGAACCGGCATACTGCTCGTTCATTTCCTTTAGTTTATTCAGGCATTTCATAACGATTACTTTTTCATATTCCCTCGAAGGAACAAGATTAATTATTAGCCCGTCTATTCCGGCTGCGTACATCGAGAGGAACTGATACTCGAGGACATTCTCGTCGAGCTGGCTATATTCGCCGATGAGTGGTGCATTCGAATACACAATATTCTCAGGAAGGCTATGTTCCAGGTCTCTCCAGCCCTGGTAGGCAGGAACACCATTCCTGATAATAGTATCGTTATACCAGGGTAAGTAGTGAACAAATACTTTCTTTGCGCGTGTCCCCAGGTAATCACCGACAGCGATTACCGAGACCCCGCCTCCCGAAATATCCTGCAAACCGCTGCTTAACTGTTCTTTTTTCACCGTAACAGTTATCGGACTATCGTCGGTTTGGGAAGGGATAGCAGAATTTTGAGATAATTCTATCCTTGCCCGGTGATCGTCAATCATGATTACATTTCCGATGTTAACCGGCGATTGGAGGCCAGTGATTATGAAATTGGAAGGGTTCCATGGAGAAGCTTTGAATGTTTCACCGAATAAATATACTGTGATAGTCTTACCATCTTCCCTTCCTTCCGCTATACCTCCGGGAGCTTTCAGGATAAGTGTCTTATCAACCGACCGGGGTCCCTGGATATTATCAAAGTACCAGTCTGCCGTTCCGGTTCCGTTAATATCAGGGAATATGGCCATCCTGTTAAAACTGCTTAGCAATGAGGAATCAAAACTGAATACCAGTTGCTGCCAGACACCCGGTTTAGTATAAAAACCATATAGCTGAACAGGATCAATACCTTTAACGAATGTATTTTCGAGCTTTAATAATACAGTATCTGCGACTGTTGAATATACATCTAGTGCAAACGTTCTTCCATCGGAGAAATCCAACACGCCGGCGGGGCAATCGATTGAAAAACCTTCCCACAATGAATCGGCTATGGTAGTTACTTTTAATGCATTGGGTGTTTGATTTATTCCGGAGGCCAGGGGATTAAGTTTGATTGTATCGGTTAACCCTCCCCAAACTTTTGATCGAGCCGGACTTATCAATTCCCAATCGGCATACATAGTGCTTGTGGCGACTGTGGTGCCTGTCAGATCCGGACCTTTAATATTGTCGATATACCAGGTTCCGCTGGTGGTTGGTAATATCGACAGATGATTGTAAACATCGGTTTTCGGGTTATTGAATTCAAAGACAAGTTCCTGCCATTGTCCCGGTGATGTGTAACTTACCTCCGGCGATGTATTGGTGGGAACTCCGGTTCCTTCAAGCTGCATTCTGACACTCCCGGCAACCACTGAATAGTAATCGATGTGGAATTCCTGCTTAACAGAAAAATCGATGTATTGGTTTAAATCTTCCACAACTCCGGCATAAGCTACTGTATTTACTAATTGCAGAACATTGCCTCCAACATTGATTCCGTTTCCTGTGGTGACAGGATTTGCTACCTGTGTTATGGTTGCGCCACTACCGGAAGGTGTAAAAGAACCTGTGGCGGCACCATCCCAGTTTGCATACAGGACAAGACCGTCATTGCGCTCAATCGCAATATCATCAAAATACCAGGCTGTATTATCGGAATTACCGGTTGCGTCGGGCAATAATGCAACCAGGTTATATGCATCGGTAGCTAATTCACCTACATTGAATGAAAGGGTCTTCCATGCAGCAGGATTAGATACTGTATAGGGAAGAGTAAAAGCCTTTGTTTCAACCCCTTTGCCTTCCAGGGTTAGCTGGACTGATCCCGATACTGTTGAGTATACATTAACATTTATAACATTAGTCGGCGCCTTTGAAAAATCAAGGTTCCTGTCGAGTACTGTTTTAATACCTTCGCCCGATACGGCAGAAGAAGTATATACTTCCATAACATAATTACTCTGGTTAATTCCTGCCTTTAACGGATTATCTGTAACTCCAAATCCTTTTGTATTCCATTGACGGAATACTTTCTGAACGCCATCGAAATTGGCTATGGTATCCAGGGCGTAGGGTAAAAATTCAGTTGTTTCAAAAATGAATTCATCGAGGTACCAGTGAATAATTGAAGTTGTGTCTTCTATGCCTGGGAATACCTGGATTATATTATAAACATTGGACGATGCTCCCCGTAAGTCGAAGGTTAGCTTCTGCCATTGATTTTTATCGGTATACTGACATTCGGCATGGAAAGGTGGATAGGAAGCATTGCTGCCATTGATAAGTTTTACATGCACCAACCCGATATGAGAGGAAAGTACACTTATTGAAATGGCATTTTTTGTTGAAAAATCCAGGTTTCTTTCACGCGCATCATACACAGATTCAGCCAGATCGGTTGATGAGATAATTTCCAGCACCTGAGCCGTGGAATTAATTAAATCCGGGGCCGGATTAGATACATAGTTTATTCCATTCGTATAGTGCTGTCCCATGATCCTTGGTACATCATCAAAATTGGCCAGAATGCTACCATTAAAAGGTGTTATCGTTGCGTTGTCGATAGTGAAATCATCGAAATACCAAGCAATATCCGGAGTTGTACCTCCGTAATCGGGGCGTATGGCAATCAGGTTATAACCCGATGGATATGTTTGTGCTTCAGTCAGGTCGAATGTAAGCACCTGCCAGTGTCCCGGCGTGGTATATTGATAATTCGATGTGATGACCGGCACTCCCGGGCCTTCCAGTCGAAGTTGTACTATCCCTGAATTGAAAGGCGAATATACCTTGCAGGAAATGGAATTGTTCGTCGAAAAGTCAAGGCCGTTAACAGTAGTTTTAACACCTTCTTCCTGGGAGCTTACAGTAATTATTTTCAGTACGGTATTGCTTGTATTTATACCTGCTTCCTTATAAGGGTTTGGCACCTTGGGAAACCCTCCCGTTGATTCCCAGTCTTCAAAATTCTGGTTGTCAAATTCATCAAAATTAGTAATGATATTACCCTGCAGGGGAATGTTTTCAGTTTTCAACTCATCGAAATACCAGATACCATCCCTGGCCTGGCCAAAATCGGGGAATATCTGGATATCATTATAGGTGTTGGTCGCAGCCGCGCTTAAGTCGAACCTGACCCGTTGCCATGTAGGAGGATCAGTCGCATGATATTGTTTAAATACTTCGACAGGCATTGCATTTTTACCTTGTAGTTTCAGGAGAATCTGTTCACTGCTCGCAGAATAGACCATCATCGACATGGCGTTGGAATGTTCGAAATCAAGATTCCTTTCAAGCGTGGTTCCGAAACACTCCCATTGGTTAGCCGATGTGGTGTTCACCCGCAGCACATTTGCACTCTGATTGATCCCATTGATGTCAGGATTTATTGTAACTGAAATACCGCCGGTGCCTCCGTTATTTTCGAATATCCTTTTGTAATTGTCGAAATCGGCGATGATATCCGATTCAAAAGTACCGATGGCTGCCTGTTCAAATGTAATTTCATCAAAATACCAACTGATTCCGGCCGTTGTATTTCCGTAATCGGGAACAATAGCAAGCAGGTTGTAAGCATTGGTTTGCACTCCTGTAAGGTCGAAGGTCAGCTTTTGCCATAATCCGGGAGTGGTATACTGGTATTTAGATACTTTCGTAGGAACGCCGGAACCCTCAAGTCGTAATTCTATAATACCGATATTGGAGGGAGAATATACCATCACTGAAATTGTATTTTTTGAAGAGAAATCAAGGTTGCTTTCGAAGACATGTTTGATGCCTTCGCCTGGGTCGGCAGTAGAGGTAAACTTAAGGCATGTTGCACTGGAGTTTATATTATTAGGATTATCCGGATCTACGGGGTTTGCAATAACCTGCGGATCGGTTGCGCCCCATGCCTGAAAATACCTGAAATAAGTATCGTTGTTAACGATGGTATCCTCAGAAAAAGGCGTGGATATTAAACAGGTTTTTATATCGTCGATATACCATGTGTTCGATCTGGCGCCTCCCTCATAATCGGGAAATACGGCAAGCACATTATATATTCCGCTGACCGCGTCGGGCAGATAAAACTTCATATCCTGCCAGTTATTAACTGCATAATAGTAGCTTGAGGCCACCTGGTATAATGAAGGGTTACCAGCGTTTGAAATCTTTAGTAAGACGGTTCCGGTAACTCCCGACCGCACTTTAACGGAGATTGCATTGACACCGGTAAAGTTAATATAATTGGCCAGCGCTGGATTAGTATAGACAACTTCGTAGTTGGTATTTGAGAGAGTCGTCAGTTGTTGAATCCAACTACTCCGGTTGGCCCCTTCGGGAAACGGGTTGAGAACACGTGTGGGATTCACTCCCTGAGGTTCGCAGGAAAGCGCAGGAACTCCTCCTGTTTCCCAGTCTGCAATAATAACCTGGGAATAGGAATGGCTTGCTAATACGATAAAAACAAGCATTAATAAGATCGATTTTTTCATAGCTGTGTATTTTGATCAGGTTTGGTTATTAAAATTTTCATTTGGTTTTCTAAAAGGATGACGGCCGGGTTTATTTATCGTTGGCGTTTAGCATAATAGTATTATACTGGTGTACAACACCTTTATAATTAAAACTATAAAAGACTTTTTATCGGGATAAAACTACTTTAATCGTGAAGGGAATTTTTATATGATCATGTCAGATTCTGATGCTTTTATGAAAGGAAAATTTCACGGTACCTGTGCTGTAACCGCAACGTCATCACGGTGCCTGCGCTATAGCTTTAGCGACAGCGCAGTGCCTGCGCTTTAGCTTTAACGTCATCACGAGGATCCCGCCTTAGCGGGAGACGCGGTGATCTGGCCTTTCTGGTTATTACAGTGCCAGATTGCTTCTCCCGACAATACTGTCGGAATCGCAATGACGTGTCAACTATAAAGGATCGCAATGATGGGTCAATTATACAGGATCGCAATGACGGGGTAACAAGACGTAGTTGCAATGACGGGGTATCCCAATGACGATTTCGAATGATGTTATCATGACCTTTTCCCCATTATTCCAACAGGCTATTCTTTTATCATTCCATGATTATTCAATCCGGTGGGAGACCACTTTGCTTGTTCAGGAAACAACTGATAGTAGTGAACAACCGGGCTTATTTATTCTCCATATCGTTAACTTATGAATATTTGAGATGTTATTATATATAGGTAACTTGCACCGCTTTTTAAGAAAAACAGAAAAAGAAAATAAAGTAAAATGAAAAATGCATTTCAGGTAGTTAACCCGGATTATAAGCTGAGTCCCTATACGGGAATGACAAAGAAACACTATATAGAATGTGCAACATATTTGCTGGAGAGGGCATTCAACCATGTCGAGTCCCTGGAAACGCCGATATCTTTTCCTATTGTTCCGGGGAAAACTTATCCCCAGCCAAATGCTCCGGACTGGCGATACCGCTCGGCCGATTTTGAAGCCCTGGAAAGGACCTTTACGCTGGCCGGTCCGCTGATCCATATAAATCCTGAGATCAGCATCAGGGGTATTAAACTGCGCGATTATTACAGTCTTCACTTCTATAATGCGTTTACCCCGGGGCATGCCAATTCAATACCTCTGCCCGAAGAATTACCCGATTCTACCTACCAGTTTACCTGCGAGTTCGGCGGACTGTTTAAATCGTTGCTCCTGATGCCCGATACCATCTGGAACACCTATACAAAAAAGCAGCAGGACGAAATGGCCGTCTGTATCTCCAGGTGGGCACATCACCGGACTACCCAGAATAACTGGAGGATCTTCAATATTGTAACGCTTTCTTTCCTCAAAAAATACGGGTACCAAATTGATGATGAGCTGTTAAAGAGCCACCTGCTCTGGGTTGCATCGTACCACTCGGGAAACGGATGGTACCTTGAACAGACATACAACTATTATACGATAAGCCTTTTTATTGTCTACCTGACAATCTGGAACAGGTCATTTGGCGACAAATTTTACCCGGAAATAACCGAAACTATAGAAAAATCGGCCTATGAGCTGATGCAGACCTATATGAATTTCTTTGGCCGCGACGGCTATGTGAATATGTGGGCGAGAAGTATCTGTTACCGGACCTGGATTTCGGGAGGATTTCCTGTTTCCTTCATGCTGAAAGAAAAATCACCATTAGATCCGGGATGGGCAAGGAGACTATGCTCCGGATCGTTGCTCCAGTTCGTCACGCGCGAAGAATTCTATGAAAACGATATTCCGAGCCTGGGCTTCTACGGGCATAGGGAATACGTTTTGCAGAACTACAGCTGTTCCGGCAGTCCTTTCATTATGTTTTTACCCTTTATTTGTCTTGCCCTGCCCGACGATTCACCCTTCTGGACAGCAACAGAGAATGAGGGTATATGGGAGACGCTTGGAAATAAGCCGGCTATTGCCATTCTCGACAAACCTGGACTGATGCTGGTAAACCATGGTAAAACAGGCACGTCAGAAATAATACCGGGCAAAGTTTATTACAACGACCCGAACTATTCCAAGCTCTGTTATAATACGCACTTCCCGTGGGAAGATCATAATCCGCAGGGAGGCACAGCCATGGAATACAGTTTTCGTAGTCTTGATCCCCGCGATGTCAGGGGCGACGATATTAACTTTTACCTGACCGGCCATACTGTGCAGAACAGCTCTGATAAGAATATAGAGTTTGCCACATCACAAAGCATGTTGTATAATGGTTACCGAAAGAATGTATTATACAGGCAGGCCATTATGCGAAAGCCGCCCAATAATGGTGTTGGCTATATCATCGACCTTGCCGAGATAATCATTCCCGGGGGTGTGATCCGGGTGGACCGTTCACGACTGGCTTTTGAGTATGAGTTAACCCTCGGGCATTTTGGATTACCTCATTTGAATGCTAAGAAAGCGGTGGTGAAATACAGTGAAGAGGGCTCAAAAAAGATTATTACCGCATCGATCCCTGGAAGAAGACTAGCTCTGATAGCCTATCACGGATGGGACAGTGTAGATTCGTTGGTGCATAAGGGACGAAATGCAGAAGCCGATGAGAGCACGGTACTATATGCCTATAAAAAACGTATGGCGAAGAATCCACCCATGGAACTTATGATCACCGTATTATTGCATAAGATGGACGACAGCGAATGGACACCGGAAGAATTATCGCCGGTTAAGAAGATTGACATCATGGATATCACGCCAGGCTATTCGGCCTTAGGCGCTAATCTGGTGCTGTATAACAACGAACACTATGAAGTCGACTTCAAGGATTTAGACGGCTACAGGTCGTGTTAAGGAAGCTTCAGCGGCAGCGCGGTGCCTGCGCTATAGCTTTAGCGGCAGCGCAAGGATCCCGCCTTAGCGGGAGACGCGGTGATCTGGGCTTTGACTTATGACGATTCAGCTAGGAAGCAGGCTTAAGGAAATCTTCACGTATTGGAGTGAAGCTGTCGATCAACCGCACTTTTTCCGTAAGAACTTTAATCGTATGTTTTTTCCCGGAAGGAACTGCAAACACATCGCCTGCCTTGAGATGTTGTTCGGGCTGGTCCTCGCAGTAAAAGATGATCTCACCGGAGACTACATACGATACCTGTTCGTGGGGATGGGAATGAAAGGGATCGGGATTGCTCCACGGGCCGTTAACGAAATCGATGGTAGCCAGCATCAGGTTGTCGGTATAGGTCAGGCTCCTGAAAACACCTTCCTTAATTTGCTGTGCCGGCAGCTTGGTGTATGATGATTTGGATGCGCTCATAGAAGATGAATTTGTTTATGTTCATGGCTAAGATACGAAATTGCTGCCCTTTTGGATTGGTTGGGTGAAAGCTGTTGGTATTGGACAGCACATGGTAATTAACACCTGATATTTTTTGTGTGGCTCTGCGTATTTTGCGAGAAAAAATTTCACGCGAAGTGCGCAAAGAAATCCGCGAAGCAGCGCAAAGCAGGTGGATGAATGGTTCTGTTGTGGAATAGCGATTAGCAGTTGGCTTTTGGCTGTTGTCTATTGGCTACATGGCACAGGGACCTGGGTATTGGCTATTGGCTTCTAGTTGTTGCCCCGATGAATTCCTCTGTGTAACATCTCCGTGGTTTTATTTTTTTTTACCACAGAGCGAAAACAGGGTAATACGCTCCGTACTGAATCCTGGGGTTCCAGCAACCACCATATTTAGCAGAAATGAAACAGAGGCATACTAAAACCTAATCTGTTAAACATCCGCACTATTTTTCAGCTACTATTGATTTCCGTGTTACAATTCTGTATATTTAGAGAGGAAAACCGTTTTGTAAAACGTATTCCGGAAAGGCAATTTGAATGAATTGATTCTTGCGGAATCATTTTTCATTATCCGGTTAAGTATATCAGAATTGCAGGTATAGAAACCAACTAAACCCAGGTTATGCCTGATTTAATTTACGATTGTGATTTCCTTCCGGAAGAGCTTGTGCTGCATGGTGATGGTCATATCCATAAAGGCACTGGCCTTTCGGCCATTCCTTATTTTCGGTATTCATATAAAATAGTAAGAAGGAAGCGATATAATTCAGCTATCTCCTATGATTTGGTTTTTTCGTGATGAGTACGACAGGGATTACCTTACAAACAAAAGCGATAATGACAGGTAATGAAATTAATCAACCAGAAATATAAAATAACCTCCTATGACCGGAAATATACCTTTAAATGTTGCTATCGGACTGGTATTTATCTATACCCTCTATAGCCTGCTTACTACAACTATTGTAGAGTTTGTTGCAACCCTTGCCCGTTTGCGATCGATCCATCTTTGGTTCATGCTTAAACGGATGCTCGATGGTGATCATGAAAATGTGTTTGCCAACGATTTTTTTCATACACCTGTCATTAAGTATTTATCGAGAATGAGAATCAGTTTCAGAAGTGCAGGTAAATCTTCGGCGAAAAAAGCAGCCCCTGAGGATACGGAGACGGCAAAAGGAAATTCTCAATTTGGAGATATTTTGAAATTCCCTGCCTACATTAAAGCGGAGACCTTTTCTCAAGCATTGATTTATGTGCTAAAGAGCGGGAAAAACAATAATCAGTCCATGATTAACCAGTTAAAAGAAACTCTCAGGGAAAAGCAAAATACCGATATCGGGAAATACCTGCAGTTTCTTCTTGATAATGCCAACGACGATATCGAAAAATTCACCCTCTCGATTGAAACATGGTTCGACGCCAATATGGAGCGTCTCAAGGACTGGTATAAAAGGAACATCACTTTTTTCACCTTTGTGCTGGCTTTTCTTATGGCTATGCTTTTTAACATCGATACCATTAAGATGACCGATAAACTTTCAACAGATCCCAAGGCGCGTGAACAATTTGTGCAGCTTGCTTCACAACTGTTGAATAATCCCGATTTTGCATACCTGGTGAATGCTTCCGGTGACGAAACCGGATCTTCAGCAATGCCTGGGGAGGTCAATGGTATGAATTCGGCCAGTGTTAATCCGGATATACTGGCTGAATTAGAAGACAGTATACTCGCCCATAACCGGCAAGTTTTAATAGAGAGAATGGATACCCTGTATTCCATGGCTACTACATCGCAGAATATATTCAGATTTAAGCGGAATAACCGTATCACGTGGTTTTTTGACAGCTGGGTAAATTTTCTCGGGTGCCTGCTAACAACCATTGCATTGTCGTTGGGGGCTCCTTTTTGGTTCGACCTGCTGAATAAGCTGATGAAGCTGCGAGGTTCTATTGCCATACCCACCATAGCTGAGAGTGAAGATAAAAAAGCTACAAAACCGGGTATTTCAAAAACAGCTGTCGGATAGTATGAAAGCCATCGTGATCAAACGGTTGAACCGTAGAGTCGGAGCACCTTCAGTGAACGCGAAGAAACTTGAGCCATTGGAAGAGGGTGCATCGATTGAGATAATCGAGACAGTGAAAGGCGATAAGATCGACGGCAATAATACCTGGTATAAAATCTCAGAGGGTTGTTATGTGTGGAGCGGAGGGGTAAACGATACCCGTCCGGATGAAAATACAACAGCCAATTGGTTATCGAAGCTGAAGATACACGATATCTGGGAAACCTATAAAGAAACCGGGGCTTCAGCAAAAGTTGCCATTCTGGATACAGGATATGACGTCATGAATCCGGATATCAACGACGCCGTTTCTGAAACTTGCCTATGTTGTGAAACAACGGTTGGAATAGTTGATAAAACAGGGCATGGAACACATTGTGCTTCTATCATCGGATCCAGGAATAAAAGGAATATTGTTGGCTGTGCTCCGAATTCAACATTATATATTGGTAAAGTATCGGAGTATGGTACGATCAACTATTCACAATTAGTAAAAGGAATTAACTGGGCCATTTCAAAGAATGTCGACCTGATATCTGTAAGCATAGGAGGGGAGGAGCAAAACACAGAGCTTGAAAGCGTTGTTAAACATGCTTATGATAACAATATAACGGTTGTTGCATCTATCGGAAACTATATTCAATTCGGTATAAACCGGGGAGAATATCCCGCTTTGTATTTACCCTGCATTGCTGTAGGATCTGTTAATTATGCCGGACAATTATCGGGGGTATCAGTCCTGAACCCAAAGACTGAGATCTACACGTACGGAGAAAGAATCGATGCTTATTCTTCTGATGGGAAAATTGTCTCCAGAAGCGGCACATCCCAATCAACGGCAATTATCAGCGGGATACTAGCTTTAGTGATATCAGCATGCAAAACCTCAGGGAAAGATCATTCACCTAAACGGGTAAAAGAACTATTGGCTCAACATTCCGATCCGGTGGTTAATGCACAGAATCAACGTATGATAAATCCGGTTAAGCTATTCTCAAACCTCTAAATACAACACGATGAAGAAAATCCTTATTGCAGTGATAATAACCAGTATCATGTTTGCTATTATACCCTGCCATGCGCAACAACCGGTATACTATGATGCACTGTTCATACGGCACTACTGCATGACTCCTGACAATAAGTTTACAAACCTGAACAGTCTCTATGATGTCTTAAGACACTATTTTAACTCCAGCGGAATATCAACCAATGAAATAAAGGCAAATCCGTTTTTTCGGTACTATGTTGCCGAAGGAGCGACCAGGGCCGAAGAAGGTCTATCAACCTATTCAAAAGGTCTGATAGGAAATATCGCCGGCCTCGATGTTACAACTATCGCTGATGGTTTTGCCAGGTTCATTGTTAAGCGGACAAAGCAGGAATTGAACGTTGCCTTCTTCGAAAAATTCAACGAGGAGATATCGAAAGAAGAATACAGGGATTTACAGGTATTATTCCCGCAAACCTATCGCGCATTAACTATTATAGGAGATGAGATATATAACTATGAAGCGTATATCCTGACCCTTCGCGAATGTTTCGAAAACGATCTGAGCAACCTGCTCACCAACCTGCCGGGAATTATCGACAATCATCCTGAATTCTTCGCGGCATTTCCTGAACTGGAGGCCACCCTTAACAGTGGCTGTTATATTGCTTTGCAACTCAGGGACAAGGTTCATCCCGGTGATATACTGGCCGATTATCCTGCGGAATATCTCGATGAGTTGAATGCAAACTGGAAAGCTTCTGTTCAAACCCTTCAATTGATTTCAACATCGCTGAGAGATACATCGGCATCGGATTCAAAATACTGGGTAGATACTGATCAGGTTAAGGCATTGTGTTCAGATTCAGTTGCACTAAGAATTTACGTCGGACTGTTATACCAGCAGGCAAGACTGCAATACGACAGTATCCGTTTTCAAACTGTTACCCTGGTAGATATAATGAATACTGCTGCCGAACATTGGGGTAGCGTTTACAGCGATTATGCTGGATATATCAGAGGCTTTTCAGAAAGAAGCAATAAACTTAATTTGGTCGTAAAGAATTTTAAAAAGACCGAAAACGACTCGCTTGCGCTGGAACAATATGCAAATTATTTCTCGCTAACGATCGACCTGTTGGAGTATAGTGCAGAAGCAGGGAGATTGGTGTCAAATATAGCGTTTGGAAATAAATACCTTTTCTTAACCCATATGAAGGATACTCTGTCGGATTACTTCGATGTTGCCCGTTCTGCTTCCGGTATGGTGCTGGATATTAACAGGAGAAACTACTCAGCTGCCATTGTTAATCTGACGCATATTTATAATCTTACCATCGCAAATTATTTTTATACTGATCATGAAATAGCTGAAGCGAAAAAAATACTTACTGAACTGGCGGGTGACCAAGTTATAGCGGAAATAAAAAAGGATCGGAATGCCT
This sequence comes from uncultured Bacteroidales bacterium, assembly GCA_964634105.1. Classification (GTDB taxonomy): domain Bacteria; phylum Bacteroidota; class Bacteroidia; order Bacteroidales; family UBA10428; genus UBA10428. Next base: position 57,318 of record CAZWIU010000012.1, read on the forward strand.
GCACGGCGAACATTGGCCCCGACAAACAGATCTACAAGGACATAATCTATCTCTCCGGAAAGTCAGAAAAGATACCTTATAACCGTGAAATAGCAGGAAAAATTTTTAAATACGGTTCTTTCATGGCAGCGATTGTACAGGCCAAATCTTCGGATGAAGTGGAAGCTGCAATAGAATCAATAGCATTGCCAACAGGTTCTTCAAGGATCAAGAGAGAAACGGCATTTAATGTCTCACTCAATTCCTATTGCGGATTATTTGCCGGCCATGATATAAGCAATATGAATACATTGAAAGAAACTTCATATGGTGTAACTGCGCCTATCGGTATTGCTATATCGTGGGGCCATTCATGGATTCCGTTTACTCACTTTACCAGGCGTGGCTGGTCTTCATCCTTTTTTATCTCAATGATTGACATCGGAGCAATTACGGCCTTCAGGTTTACGAACGATACATTAGAAACACTTCAGAAAATTGAGTTGAGGGATATTATTTCTCCCGGAGTCTTCCTTTCCTGGGGAATACCTAAATGTCCCCTTTCGATTAATATAGGATGCCAGTTAGCACCCATGCTGTCTTCTGTGCGCGCCGATGAAAAGTTTGTTGAGACGTCGATGCTCAGATTTACGTTGGGAGTATGCGTAGACATACCTGTCCTGAACTTCTATACAAAACCAAAAAAATAATCATTCTTAAATACAGTATTATGGCTCATGAATTTATTATTTCCCTTACTACCCTCCCCAGCGGTAAAACGGCTTACTACGCAACGCTCGCCGGCAGTAATAAACCGAAATTTATAATCGGCACCAGGGCTCATTATAAAGACAATGTGGGATTGGTCAACGTTAATACGAAAGCAATGCCTGTTTATGATCCTGCAACATATGCAGCAGGAAAGCATGGGTTCTGGGCATATTTTATTGCCCCCACAGCCAAAGCGGAAAGCAACGGCTCATTTGTTTGTCTGAATACATACGACAGGGCAAAATTTACCTTTGGATTTATGCAATATGCTGCACATGTACCCAAGGGTGATTTTGTTAAATTCCTTAAAAAACTCCTGGAGCGGCCCAACGCGAAAGATTATTTTCCGAGACTGCTATTGGATAGAGATAACATTATTTATGATAATAATAATGGTATACATAAGCAATTGGAAGATGAAGATTCGACACAGGCCCTGATGAATTATCTGAACCCTACCCTGAACGATGTGGAAAACCAGGAGCTGATCTGTGCGGCACGACTCATTCATTGGGCCATGAACGATCCGGAACATGTAAAGATACAGGTCGATACGGCCATCGAACATTTTAAGGATAACATGAAATCGTATCACCGGCGGTTCAATCTGCAGGGAGTGCCCGATTATGTCTGCCAGGTGATATGCGATATCCGGCACCAGGGAAGAAGCAATAACGACCAGATTGCACTGGCCCTGCAGACAGGGGGAGATTATAAAAAAGCCTATGCCAACCTTTTGTCGCTCGGCAGCGAAGTCTACCCTACACGGGTAGCGACCATAAAGAAGGTGATAGATGCATTTATTAAGAACGGCACTTTCGGTAAAAAATATGATAGCGCCGGCAATTCATTCAGGTAATAGTGAAGAGGCGATGAGATAATAGTGGAATGATGTCGGAAGAATGGAAGGATGTCCTTTGAGTCAACGTATTCCTCTGTGGCCTTAAAAACTTTACGTGGCATTATAGTTAAATCCGCGAACCTGCGCAAAGCAGGTGGATGAATGGTTCTATTGTGGAATAGCGATTAGCAGTTGGCTATTGGCTACATGGTATTGGGTTCTGATTACTGGGGCCTTGGTTCTGATTCTAGCACCTGGCATCAAGTACCTAGCACCTAGCACCTAGCACCTAGCACCTAGCACCTCAACCCGCCTAAGTCCCGAATGCCCGGGATTACGGCGGACGGGTTGCGCCTTGCGTCATTGCGAGGATCCCGCATGAGCGGGAGACGCGACAATCTGGCCGTGTGATTGACAAGGTGATGAGTTGATGAGTTGTTGAGTTGTTGAGGTGTTAAGTTGATGATCCCGAATGATCGGGAGATGAGGTGCCTGCCCGCCAGAGCATTTAGTGCGTAGGCGGGAGGAGTTGAGTAAAATTATGGCATATAGTGTAATGGCTATTAGCTGTTGGCTATTGGCTATTGGCTATTGGCTGTTGGCTTTTGGCTGTTGGCCCGACAAATTCCTCCGTGTAACTCCGTAATAACTCTGTGTAACTCCGTGGTTTATTTTTTAACCATAGAGATTTCTATGGTATAAACAAATGTTCTTTGAAATATTTTTATGCAAGTTGATAATCCAACTGATAAGGAGTACCTCTCTTTATTACAGCGCATAGTCTGTGAAGTATTTTATTT